>NZ_JBJDRJ010000054.1:0-18058 GCF_044987415.1 Microbacterium sp. ZW T5_45
CTGCCACCCGCTGCACCGTCCCCACCGACATCCACCCGCCCACGGCGGGAGACGGACAGCAAACGCGTTGCCGAGCCCACGCTCCACCCCGGCACAGCCGGCGCCCCAGCCGCGACTGCGCGGCGACAGGACGACACGGGCACGCGGCTACACGGCTACACGGCTACACTCGGAGGAAACGTTTTCTCGAAGTGGAGCAACGATGACCCGCGTCCTCATCACCGGAGCCGACGGCGAGATCGGTCGAGCCGCATCGGCCGACCTGCTGCGCCACGGCTACGAGGTCACCGCGCTGTCGCTGTCGTACGGCTCCCACCACCCGGCCGACCGCGTGCTGGTCGGCGACACGACCTCGGTCGACGACGTCGCCGCGGCGCTCGACGGCGCCGACGCGGTCGCGCACTTCGCGGCGATCCCTCATCCGTCGCTCGGCACGCCCTACGAGGTGTTCCGGATCAACACCGACTCGACGTTCAACGTGCTCGAGCAAGCGGGCGCCCGCGGCATCCGTCGTGCGGTCATCGCCAGCAGCATCAACGCCCTCGGGTATCCGAACAATCCGCATGGCCCGATGCCGCCGTCGTTCCCCCTCGACGAGCGCTCGACGCCCGACGTCGGCGACGCCTATTCGCTCTCGAAGGGCGTCGACGAGCAGACCGCGCGCTACGCGCACCGCCGCTACGGCATCGACGTCGTCGCCCTGCGCTTTCCGCTCGTGAAGTGGCCCGAGGTGCTGCACGCGACCGCGAAGGAGATCGCGGCCGACCCGGGGCTGATGTCGCGCGAGGGATGGGCGTACCTCACGATGGCGGATGCCGCACGTGCCGTGCGCGCAGCACTCGAGGCGCCCGTGACCGGAGTCGTCGTCGCCGGTCTCAGCGCCGAGGACACCCTGATCGATCTGCCGACCTCGGTGCTGCTCGCCGACTACGCGCCGTCGGTCCCCGTCGCGCGCGAGATCGTGGGCACCCGCACCCTCATCGACACCACCGTCGCGGCGACCGTGCTGGGCTTCCGCCCCGCCGAGTCGATCCACGACGGCACCGCCACCCATCCGCCGATCCCCGTGAGGACCCCCTGATGACCGACCAGGCCGCACCAGCGACCTTCGCCCAGCCCTGGCAGCCCCGCGACGATGTGCGCATCACCGATGTGCAGGCGATCGTCACGGCACCCGAGGGCATTCCGCTCGTCGTCGTGAGGGTGCTCACCAGCGATGACGGCCTGTACGGCCTGGGCTGCGCGACGTTCACGCAGCGCTGGCAGGCCGTCGTCGCCTACCTCGACCACGTGCGTCCGCTGCTCATCGGCCGCTATCCCGGCGACATCGAGGACCTCACCCGCCTCATCCGCTTCTCGGCCTACTGGCGCGAGGGGCCGGTGGGCAACAACGCGCTCTCGGGCATCGACATGGCACTGTGGGACATCGCCGGCAAGCGTGCGAACGCCCCGGTCTACGAGCTGCTCGGCGGCCGGGTCCGCGCGGCGGCCGACGTGTACCTGCACGCGGAAGGAGCGGATGCCGAGGCCACGGCCGCGCACGCCGAAGAGCTCCGCGCCGCGGGGCTGCGGCACATCCGGGTGCAGACCGGGCAGCAGGGGGTCGGGCACTACGGCGCCCCGGCGCTCGCCGGTCGATACGAGTGGGCGAAGCATCCGCAGGGCTGGCGGGTCTCGGAGTACCTGCGCCGCACGCCCGAGCTGTTCGCGCGGATGCGCGAGCTGCTCGGCGACGACATCGAGCTGCTCCACGACGTGCACTCCCGCCTGTCGCCCCGTCAGGCGATCGGCCTGCTGCGCGACCTCGAGCCGTACCGCCCGTTCTTCATCGAGGACGTGCTGGCGCCGGAGCACTGGGACCGCCTGCCCGAGGTCGCGGCCGCCTCGTCGGTGCCGCTCGCCGTCGGCGAGCTGGCGACCTCGTTCACGGATGCCGCGCGCCTCGTGCGCACGCACGCGGTCGACTACATCCGCGCGCACATCTCCGACGTGGGCGGCCTCAGCGCAGCCCGTCGCCTGGCGGTGCTCGCCGACATCGAGGGCGTTCGCACGGCGTGGCACTCCCCCGGTGACGCCTCGCCGTTCGCGGTCGCCGCCGCCGTGGCTCTCGACGTCTCGAGCCCCGCCTTCGGCATCCAGGAGGGGCACGTCTACAACGAGGCCGCCCACGAGGTCTTCCCCGGCATGATCGACATCGACAACGGCTGGCTCACTCCGAGCGACCGGCCGGGGTGGGGTGTCGACATCGACGAGCGCGCCGCCGCGCGCTTCCCCGCGGGGCTCTCGGGCCACGACGCCTGGGCCGCGGGCGTCCGCGCTCCGGACGGAGCGCTGATCGCGCCCTGAATCGCGCTTCTCGGTGTCGCGCTCTTTGGCGGAGAACACCCCCTGGGGCGGAGCATCCGAAGACATTCCTCCGCCCGACGCGTCGAACTCCCCCCGACACGTCATCACGTCCCCCTCCTCTCCACCGAAAGCACTCCTATGTCCACGTGGTCCCTCGCCCCCTCCGGGCGCTCTCTCCTGCGCGACGGCGCACCCGCCTTCCTGCTCGCCGACACCACCTGGGCCGTGTTCAGCGCGCCCACCGACGAGGAGTGGTCCGACTACCTCGCGCTGCGGCACCGTCAGGGCTTCACCGGGCTGCTCATCAGCGTGCTGCCGATCGAGCACGACCGATCCGAAGGCGGCCTCTCGCCCTACGCCGTGCGCGACGGACGGCTCGATCTCGACGCCGGCGATGCGGACTACTGGCCGCGGGCCGAGCGGCGGCTGGCCGAAGCATCCGCTCTCGGACTCACCCCGATGCTCGTGCTGCTCTGGAACAACTTCGTCCCCGGCACCTGGGGCGCCGGCCTCACGCCCGAGCTCGTGCTCGACGAGGCGCAGACCCTCGCTCATGTGCGGTCGTCGGTCGAGCGCTTCTCCCGCTTCGACCCGATCTGGATCGTCTCGGGCGACGACGACCTCGACGACGAGACGGCTCTCGCCCGGTACTCCCTCGCCGCCGCCGAACTGCGACGCCTGGCACCCGAGGCCCTGATCACCTGGCACAGCACTCCGACGGCTCGCATGTCCGCCGAGATCGCGAACGGCCCGCTGGTCGACCTGCACGGGCTGCAGCCGGGGCACAACCAGGACTGGGACACCCTGCCGCGCGACCTCGTCCGCTTCTACGCGGCGCACGACGTGCAGCGTCCGATCATCAACCTCGAGCCCTGCTACGAGGGGCTCGGACGCTTCGCCGGGCGGGCCAGGCATTCTCGCGCCGACGTCCGTCGGGCGAGTTGGACGGGCATCGTGTCGGGAGCCGCCGCCGGACTCGGCTACGGCGCGCACGGCGTGTGGAGCTGGCATCGTCGGGGCGCGGCGTTCACGGCGGGCGAGGTGCACGGTCTGCCGTTCCCGTTCTCGGTCGCCCTCGGTTTTCCGGGCGCCGACGACGTCGCGCACCTGCGCCGGGTCGTCGAGCAGGAAGGACTGCTCGATCTGCGCGAGGACCGCGAAGTGCTCGTGGCCGAACCCTCGGGCGCGGTCGCCGGTCGGGCCGACGGGGTGATCGCGGTGTACGCACCCGAGGCCTTCGCCCTCACTCTGCGGGTCGACGCGACGGAGGTCGCCGAGGTGCGCCTGTACGACCTCGCCGAGCGCCGCCCCGACGCGGCCGTCTGGACGCCGGTCGAGGTCGATGGCGACCCCGGTCTCCGCCTCGAGCAGAGCGAGTTCCCGGGGGATGCTCTGTTCGTCGTGCGTCTGCGGGAGCGGCGATGAGCGCGGATGACGTGGTCGTCGCGATTCCTGCTGCCGAGGACCGTGATGCGATCGCCGGAGACCTCGCGGACCTGACGGTCGAGGCCGACGGCATCCGCGCGGTGCTCGCAGCGGACGGTGGCCGCATCGCCTCGATCGTCGCGCACGGGCGCGAGCTGCTCGCCCGCACGCCGTGGGCCGATGAACCGGCCGACGGCTGGCGCATGACGTCGAGCAACGCCGAGTGGCACCGTCGCTACCCCGGAGGATGGCACCTGCTCGCTCCGGCGGCCGGCGATCCCTCACCGGAGGCGGCGGTCGAGCAGCCCTTCCACGGCGAGGCGGCATGGCGTACCTGGCGGCTGCGACGCATCGATGCCGGGACCGCGGTGGCGGAGGTGCGACTGCGCACGGCGCCGCTGCGCATCGTGCGCACGCTGCACGTCGTCGCGGGGACTCTCAGCGTCACGACGCGCATCGTCAACGAGGGCTCGGACGAGCAGCGGATCGTGTGGGTGGAGCATCCGGCCCTCGACGGCGCACTGTTCGACGATGCCGAGCTCGAGCTCGACGGATCCGTGCTGCCCGTGGTCGCAGCTCCCGGCTCGGCGTTCGCCGACCATGCGGCAGCCGACGGCGCGTTGACGCTGCGCTCCCGCTCGGGCGGGATCGATCTGCGGATGCTCTGGGACGCCGACCTCCTCCCCCGCCTGTGCCTCTGGCAGGAGCGTCGCGGATCCACGGGCTTCCCGTGGTGGGGCCAGGTCGACGCGGTCGGCGTGGAACCGGCATCCGATGCCTACGGCACGGCGACGCTCGGCTCGGGATCCGTGCGGATCGCCGCCGGCGCTGAGCAGGAATCGCGCATGCTCTGGGAGATCCGCCCGCGCGGATGAGCGGGATCGCGGCGGCTCGATATGATCGATCTGCGATGTCAAGAAAAGCGATTTCCCTCAAGGATGTGGCCGCCATCGCGGGGGTGTCCGTCTCGACCGCGTCGAAGGTGCTGCGCGGCGGCGGCAAGGCGTCGGACGCGACCCGCGAGCGGATCCTCGACGCCGCGGCGCGCCTCGACTACGAGCCCAACGCCCTCGGCCAGTTCCTCGCGCAGGGACGCAGCGCGACGATCGGCGTCCTGACGCTCAACGCACCGGGTGCGTTCACGATGCCGGTGCTCACCGGCGCCACCACCACGCTCGGCGCCCGCGACCTGTCGGTGCTCGTCTCGGACTCGCGGCTCGACCGCTCGCTGATCACGGCGACCGTGCGCAAGTTCCGCGCCCGAAAGGTCGACGGACTGCTCGTGGTCGGCGACGGCAGCGGCACCGCGATGCGCTCGGTCACCGCGGGCTTCACGGTGCCGGTCGTATACGCCTACGGCGTCTCCGACGACCCCGACGACGTGTCGTTCCTGCACAACGGAGAGCTCGCGGGAGAGCTCGCCGGTCGGCACCTGCTCTCCCTGGGGCGGCGCCGGATCGCGCACATCAGCGCCTCGCTCGACGATCACTCCGCCAGGGAGCGTGCGGCGGGCCTCGCCGCCGCGCTCGCAGAGGCGGGGGTCGAGCTCGTGGGCGGCACCGGCCTGCACGGCGACTGGTCGCGGTCCTGGGGTCGCCGAGCCGCCGAGGACCTGCTCGCCTCGGGGCTCGAGTTCGACGCGGTCTTCTGCGGCAACGACACGATCGCCACCGCGGCATCCGAGGTGTTCCGGCAGGCAGGGCTGCGCATCCCCGAGGACGTCGCGATCGTCGGCTTCGACAACCTCGCGGGCCTCATGGATCAGCACGACCGCACTCTCACGACGATCGATCCGCTGCTGAGCACGGTCGGCGCCCGCGCGGCCGAGTACCTCGCCGACGCGATCGAGGGCGGCGAGTTCGTGCCCGGCCTGCACCGCGTCGACGGCGTGCTGATCGAGGGCGAGTCGACCGCCGTCACGCGCTGAGCGCCGCTCCCTCGCGCCCCGGGCCCTCGCAGCCACACCCCCGCTGAGCGACGCTCCCGAGCGTCCCCTGCCCACGCTCCCGCTGAGCTACGACGCCCCCGCTGATTTACGTGAATCAGCGGGGGCGTCGTAGCCCAACAGGGGCGTCAGCAGAACCGCGAGCGTCGGCCCCCGCCTCAGGCCTCGGCGAGCGCCGGATAGTCGATGTACCCCTCGGCGGTGCGGCCGTAGAACAGCTCGGGACGCGGCTCGTTGAGCTCGGCATCCCGTCGCGACCGCTCGACGAGGTCGGGGTTCGCGATCACCGGACGGCCGGCGGCGACGGCATCCGCCCATCCGCCGCCGAGGATCCCGTCGGCCGCCTCGCGGGTCGACGACCCCGCGAAGCCGCGGTTCACGATGAGCGGCGCCCCGGCAGCCCGGCGGATGCTCTGCACGAGGTCGCTCGCCGGGTCGATGTGCAGCACATCGATGAACGCGAGCCCGAGCGGGGTGAGCCCGTCGGCGACGGCGAGGTACGTCGCGAGGGCGTCGTCGACGTCGTCCTCGAGCGCTCCCTGGATGCCGTGCTGCGGAGACAGGCGGATGCCGGTGCGATCCGCCCCGACCGCGGCGGCGACCGCGCGAGTGACCTCGATCGCGAAGCGGGCGCGGTTCTCCGGCGAGCCGCCGTACTCGTCATCGCGGGTGTTCGACGCCGGCGACAGGAACTGGTGCACGAGATAGCCGTTCGCTCCATGCACCTCGACGCCGTCGAGACCGGCGGCGATCGCGTTGCGCGCGGCCTGCGCGAACTGCTCCACGACCGCGGGGATCTCTTCCAGGGTCAGTGCATGCGCGACCGGCAGAGCCGCCTTGCCCTCAGGTGTGCGGGTCTCACCGGGCGCCGCGAGCGCGCTCGGTCCGACGACCCGATCCGACCCCGAGATCGCCGGATGCCCGACGCGACCGCCGTGCATCAGCTGCATGACGATCGTGCCGCCGGCCGCGTGCACGGCATCCGCGATGCGTCGCCAGCCCTCGATCTGGGCCGGGGTCACGATGCCGGGCTGCCCCGGATACGACTTTCCTTCGGCAGCGGGCCACGTGCCCTCGGTGATGATCAGGCCCTGCCCCGCGCGCTGCCGATAGTACTCGACCATCGTGTCGGTGGGCACGCCGTCGTCGTCGGCACGGGTGCGGGTCAGCGGCGCCATCACGACGCGGTTGGACAGGGAGAGCGCGCCGAATACGGCCGGTTCGAAGAGGGTCACCTGAAGGTCAAGCCCGCCTTCCCTGGACGTATTCCCCGCGGGGGTCTCGCGACGGATCCCTGATCGGGTGACGGATGCCGTCGCAGGAAGCGCCTTATCCTCCGGCATCCGTCGCTCCTTCCGGGATTCGTCGCAGCGGGCCGGGAATCGTCGCACGACCTGCGCGGCCCGCCCGCCGCACCGATGGGATGATCGACGGATGGAGTCCTGGGAGCTGCGCGGCTGGTTCGAGGAGTACCTCGACGCCCTGAATCGCCACGATCCGGATGCCGTGCGCGAGCTGCTGGCCCCGGACGTGCGCCGAGCGCACCGGCCGGCCGGCGCCGACGCCTGGATCGACGACCTCGCCGACCTGCTGCACGGCTTCCCGGACTTCCAGTGGAAGCGCATCCAGCTCATCGTCGAGGACGACCGCATCGCCGCGCACCTGCGCGGCAGCGGCACGCACACCGGCCCGTTCCACGGCATCGCGCCCACGAGGCGGCGCGTGAACATCGCCGAGTTCGCGATGATCCGCGTGGTGAACGGTCGCATCGTCGAGTCCAGCGGCACCGACGACGACGCCCTGCTCCGCGCGATCGGCGCCTGAGCCGTGCACACCACCGCCCATCACCCCCTTCGGGGCCTGATCAGCTCGCTGCTCGCGAGCATCCTGTTCGGGGCGATGTTCTTCCTCGCCGGCACCGTCGATGCCGCGGCCGAGGCGGTCTTCGGCTGGCGGATGCTCGTCACCGCCGCCTGTTTCGCGATCGCGCTGCTGTGGCCGGCGAACCGGCGCGCACTCGCCGACCTCTGGGCGGCGCTGCGCCGCAGGCCGTGGATGCCGCTGGTCCTCGTGGGGACGAGCGCGCTCGTCGGCGTGCAGATGTGGCTCTTCGCCTGGGCTCCGATGCACGGCCACGGCCTCGACACCTCGCTCGGCTACCTGCTGCTGCCCCTCATGCTCGTGCTCTCGGGCCGATTCCTGTTCCACGACCGGGTGACTCGCACGCAGTGGACGGCCGTGGCGATCGCGGCCGTCGCCGTGATCGTGAAGCTCGTGTTCACCGCATCCCTGTCATGGGTGACCGTGCTCGTCTGCGTCGGATACACGGTCTACTTCGCACTGCGCACGCGATTCGGTCTGGCCACGCAGTCGGCCTTCGGCGGCGAGATCGCCCTGCTCTGCATCGTCGCGGTGCCTCTGATCCTGGTGAGTCGCGGGGCCGACACGATCGGCGAGCAGTCGCTGGTGCTGCTCATCGGACTCGGCGGCGCCGCCGCGATGACCGCCTACCTCGCCGCCTCGCACCTGCTGTCGATGCCCGTGTTCGGCCTGCTGACCTACGTCGAACCGGTGCTGATGTTCGTGGCGTCCCTGCTGCTGGGCGAGCGCCTCACCGCATCGGATGCCGTCGCCTACGGACTCCTCGCCGTCGCGCTCGGCGTGCTCGCCGCCGGCTCGCTGCCGCGCAGAGGCCGCATCCCGCGCACGTAGAGCGCCCGAGCGCCGCAGCGAAGCCCAGACTGCGACTCAGGTCACGACCGCGGCGATCACCACCGCCGACATCGACGCCGCCACCATCGCGGATGCGGCGGTGGCCACGGCGATCGCGACCGCGTCACCTGCGTCGTCCGCCACCGACGTCGTCACGGCGAGCTCGTCGATCCGCTTCTCCAGCTCCTTCGACGAGAGCCCGCCCGCTTCCTCGCGCAGGATCGGATGAGCGACGCCGAGCCCCTGCAGGATCGTGAGCAGTGTCAGATCCGCGGCGGTCGGCGCCGCCGAACCCGCGATGACCTCGGCCAGCCGTGCGCGCAGCGTCCGCTCCGGCGCGGCATCCGCCTCGGGCGTGCGTCCGCCACGCCAGCCGAACAGGCCCCGCTCGCCGCGGACGAGGACGCCCTTGTCGACGAGCGAGGCGACGAGGTCCTCGAGCGGATCGAGCTTCCACCGCAGCAACAGCTCGTCCAGGCGTCGGCCGCTCAGCGGCACGAGCCGGGCGAGGGCGACGTCGAGCACGGCATCGCCCGTGGGCTCCGGCGACGTCACGCGGACGGTCGGATGCTTCCCGTCGACCACCTCGACACGGTCGTGCAGCGCGAGGTCGACGATCACCGCGGCGATCTCGCCGAACACCCGATACGCACCGGCCGCGCTCTCGATGCGGCCGTCCGGGCGGAGGAGCAGGAGATGGAGTTCCTCGACGATGGACATGCTTCGACGCTACGCCGCCCGTCACGAGGTCTCATCCACCCAGCGACGGATATCGCGTCATGCAGACGACGGATGCCGCGCCCCCGAGGGGACGCGGCATCCGTCAGCGGAGATCGCGCTCAGGCGCCGATCTTCTTGGCGTCGTCGGTGTTGAGCAGGCGGAACAGCACGGCCGCGATGACCGCACCGAGCACCGGAGCGACGATGTAGAGCCACAGCGACGCCCAGTCGAAGTAGCCGCCGACCGAGAGGCCGAGCGCGACGGCCGGGTTGAACCCGCCGCCCGAGATCGAGCCGACGGTGGCCGCACCGACGAAGACGGTGCCGCCGATCGCGAGGCCGTAGAACGAGTTGCCCTCGGTGCCCTTCGCGGTGGCGGTGTTGAGCACGACCCACACGAGGATCAGGGTGAACAGCGTCTCGACGAAGAACGCGGGACCGATCTCGATGACCTTGGCCTCGCCGCCCTTCGGCCACACGGCGAGGCTCGCGAGCGCCGCGAGCGCACCGCCGACGAACTGCGCGACGAGGTATGCGATGAGGTCGACGACGCTGAGGCCGCCGCGGAGGAAGACGCCGACCGAGACGGCGGGATTCAGGTGTGCGCCCGAGATGTGTCCGGTCGAGAAGACGAGCACGGCGAGCGTGAAGCCGATCGCGAGCGGCGTCAGCACGCTGTCGCTGTTCACTGCGGCGATGATGGCGAGGACGAAGAGGAAGGTCGCGAGACCTTCGGCGAGTGCCTTGCGAGGCGTTCCGGTCATGGGAGAGCTCTTTCTGGGGAAGGACGGAACAGGCTTGTCGACCGTCCACGCACTCTGGCCGCCGGCCTGCCTTGGCGACCCTGACAGTAGCGGCCTCCGGCGAGCGCGACGCGGCGACGCGCGGCGAGTCTGTGGAATTCCTGAACGGGTGAATTGCCGCCCGGATGCCGGTATGCCCCGGCGCTGTCAAGCCCATCGGCCTCCGGACCACGGCACCCTACGGTGGCGGTCATGACACGACCCGATGTCCCGACAGCCCCTGAGTCGACCGCACTGCGGCGGGCGATCACCGGCCCCCTGCTGTTCGCGTTCATCCTCGGCGATGTCCTCGGCGCCGGCATCTATGCGCTCATGGGCGTGCTGTCCGAGAAGGTCGGCGGGATGCTGTGGGCGCCACTGGTCCTCGCCCTGCTGCTCGCACTGCTCACGGCAGGCTCGTACGCCGAGCTCGTGACGAAGTATCCGCGGGCGGGAGGCGCTGCGGTTTTCGCTGAGCGGGCGTTCCGCAGCCCGCTGGTGTCGTTCCTCATCGGCTTCTGCATGCTCGCGGCCGGCGTCACGAGCGCCGCCGGCCTCGCGATCGCCTTCGCCGGCGACTACCTCGGCACATTCTTCGACCTGCCGACGATCCCGGTAGCGATCGTCTTCCTCGCGATCGTCGCCGCGCTCAACGCCCGCGGCATCCGCGAGTCGCTGGGCGCCAACCTCGTCATGACGGCGATCGAACTGAGCGGTCTCGTGATCGTCATCGCCGTGGTCGCGATCTTCCTCGGCGGCGGGGGCGGCGATGTGTCCCGGGTGGCCCAGGCACCCGAGGGCACTCCGGTCGCACTCGCCGTGCTCTCGGGTGCCGTGATCGCGTACTACTCCTTCGTGGGCTTCGAGACCTCGGC
Source organism: Microbacterium sp. ZW T5_45 (assembly GCF_044987415.1). Lineage (NCBI taxonomy): Bacteria > Bacillati > Actinomycetota > Actinomycetes > Micrococcales > Microbacteriaceae > Microbacterium > Microbacterium sp. ZW T5_45. The sequence goes on from NZ_JBJDRJ010000054.1 coordinate 10,806, forward strand.
GAACATGATCGAAGAGGTGCGGGAGCCGCGTCGCACCTACCCGCGCGCCCTGTTCGCCGCGCTGTTCACCGCCGGCGCCGTCTATCTGCTCGTCGGGCTCGCGAGCTCGATCGCCCTCCCCGCCGACGAACTCCAGAACTCCAGCGGGCCCCTGCTCGATGTCGTCGAGGCGAGCGGCGTGAGCGTACCGTCATGGCTCTTCAGCCTCATCGCGCTCGTCGCCGTCGCGAACGGTGCACTGCTGACGATGATCATGGCGAGTCGGCTCACGTTCGGCATGGCCGAGCAGAGGCTTCTCCCCGCCGCGCTCGGCCGCGTACTGCCGCGCAGGAAGACCCCCTGGGTCGCGATCATCACGACGACCCTCGCCGCGATGCTCCTCACGCTCATCGGCGACCTGGCGACGCTCGCCGAGACGGTCGTCCTGCTGCTGCTCTTCGTCTTCCTGAGCGCCAACGTGTCGGTGCTGGTGCTGCGGCGAGACCGCGTCGAGCACGACCACTTCCGCATCTGGACGCCGATCCCGGTTCTCGGCATCGCCTCGTGCATCCTGCTGCTCACACAGCAGCGTCCGATCGTCTGGCTGTACGGGGCGGCGCTGCTCGCGCTGGGCGTGCTGCTCCACCTGCTGGCGAGGTGGAGCCGTGCCCGCAGCCGGAAGACCATCACCACCCGACAGAAGGAAGCCGACCATGCCGAACGATGAGACCATGCCGAACGATGAGACCATGCCGAACGATGACACGACGGACGCTGTCACGGACAGCACCGGGATGACCCGCGAGGAGAAGCGTCACGATCAACTCACGACCGCGCCGGAGGCCACGGAGCAGGATGCCGCCCCGCGCATCGAGGTCACCGAGCACGACGGTGTGACGCGCATCGACATCGCGCCGGATGCTGCGGTGCGGCCCGGCCCGGGGCCGGGAGCGCCGGGCGCGGATGGCTCCGTCGACGGCGCCGCCGGCTCTGACGACGCAGGATGAGCGCCGCTACATCCAGCCGTTGCGCTTGAACGCGAAGTAGAGCGCTCCGCCGATCGTCACCATGAGGCCGAGCGCCATGGGATACCCCCACACCCAGTCCAACTCGGGCATGTTGCGGAAGTTCATGCCGTAGACGCCGCCGACGAGCGTCGGGGCGAAGAGGATCGCGGCCCAGCCGGAGATCTTCTTCACCTCGTCGTTCTGGCGGATGCTGAACTCCGTCATCCGCTGCATCTCCTCGTTCTGCCGACGCGCCACGATCGTGGATTCCACGGTGAGGGCGTTGTCGAGGAGGGCGCGGAAGGTGTTCGCCCGCTCGCTGATCTGCACGACGTGGTCGTACACGTCGCGCAGGTAACGCTGCAGCTCCTCGTCGACGCGGTACTTCTCGGATCCGCGCAGCAGTCCGTCCAGCATCCCGACCAGCGGCTGCGTCGCACGCTGGAAGTCGATGACCTCGCGGCTGAGCGCGTAGATGCGCTGCGTGGCGTCGGAGTCCTCGACGAAGAGCTGGCTCTCGATCTCGTCGATGTCGTTCTCGAGTCCCGCGAGCACGGGGCCGTACTCGTCGACGACCTCGTCGATCACCGCATACAGCACGGCTTCCGGGCCGTGTGTGAGCAGCGGCCGGTCGCCTTCGAGCCGTCGGCGGACCCGAGCGAGGTCGGGCGCCTCCGCATGTCGGATGGTCACCACGAAGTCAGGGCCCACGATCACGTGCACCTCACCGAACTCGACCTCTTCGACGTCATCGAGGTAGCGGGCGGGGCGCAGCACCATGAAGAGGATGTCACCGTAGCGTTCGAGCTTCGACCGCTGGTGGCCGGTGAGCGTGTCCTCGACGACGAGGGCGTGGATGCCGAACTCGTCTGCGACCTCGCGGACCTCGGCCTCGCTCGGGCGGTAGAGGCCGATCCAGCCCATGCCGCCGCGCTCGCGCATCCGCTCGAACGTCTCGCTCAGGCTCGAGGGGTTCTCGGTGCGCACCCCGTCGACGTAGATCCCGTTGTCGATGATCGTCATCAGGGACTCCCGGTGCTCGTGCTCGCGCTGGTCGCCGTGCGAGCGCTCAGCCGGCGGGCGGTGCGACGCAGGGGATCGCCGCGTCGACGATCGCCTGATGGTACTGCTCCGCGGTGAACGGCAGCCCGAACTCGGGGGCCGTCTGCCCGGATGCCGCCGGCGCCTTCGACGCGATCGCGGCGAGCTCCCAGGAGAGGTACGACACGAAGGTCGACCCCGCGGTCGAGTCGTTCAACACGACAGCCACGGTGAACCCGGTGGTCGGGTCGGAGTAGGCCGCCGTCGCATAGCCGGGGGTCCAGCCCTGCTGCCCGATCATCGAGCCGACGAGCAGGCCGCCGCCGGTCGCCTGCAGCCACGAGGGGGCTCCGTCGTACGCGGGGAGGGGCGCGCCGTAACGCGCGGGCTCGGCGCCCTCCTTGCGCAGCGCCTGCGAGGCCTCGGCCTGCGCGTAGCGTCCGAGGTCCTCGATGGTCGAGACGGCGCCGGAGTCGGTGAAGCCGGTGCTCGACGAGAGCGTGGTGATGTCGTTGGGCGCCTCGCACACGTAGCCGCCCTCGACCTGGCTGAGGTGGTGCCCGTTCAGCACGGCCCCGGTCGATGGCTTCGCGGCCGCGGGCGACGGCAGCGAGGTGCCGGTGAGGTCGAGGGGGTCGGCGACGTATTTCTGGATGAGTTCGGCGGCGCTGAGACCGGAGACCCGCTCGAGTGCGAGGCCCAGCAGCAGGTACTCGGTGTCCGAGCCGCGGTAGGTGACGTGCGGCGCCGTGCGCGCCTGGCCGAGGCCGTACGACGCGAGCTCCAGCGGAGCCCACACCCGCTCGGGGGTGTTCAGCCAGGCTCCCTTCACGGTCTCCTCCGAGGAGCCGAGACCGCTCGTACCGTTGCAGAGGTCGAGCAGGGTGATGCCGTCCATGCCCGAGACTCCGGACACGTACTCGTCGACGGGCGCGTCGAGCTCGACGGTTCCCTCGTCGACGAGGGCGTAGAGCACATCGCACGTCATGAGGCGGGTCTCATCGCCGATGCGGAAGGCCATGTCGGTGCTGAGCTCTGCGCCGCCCGGCTCCTGCGTGCCGACCGTGGTCACCCACGACCCGCTCCACGGCACCCACACTCCCACGATCGCTCCGGCCGCTCCGGATGCGGCGAGCGCGTTCGCGACGGCATCCTGCATCGCGGCCACGGTCTCGTCGGGCAGCGCGCCCTCGACCTGGGCGGGCGGCGTGTAACTGAACGTCTCCTCGGAGGTACAGCCCGTCAGGAACAGTGCGAGCGCGGCGAAGCCCGCCGCTGCTGCGCGCACCCGGCGCGAGGAGAGAAGCTGCATGTAGGAAGACCCCCGGAAGTCGTGTCTCCCGAGTCTAGAACGCGGATGCTGGGAAGACGCATCCGGCGACGGCTTAGGGTGTCCTTTGTGACCCATTCGTTCGATCCCGACATCATCGCCGCCATCCTGCACCACATGAATGACGACCACACCGACGACAACCTGCTAATCGTCCGCGCGTTCGCGACCGACGGCGAGGGAGAGGTCGCGGATGCCGTCATGACCGGCTTCGACGGCGACGGCGGCGATTGGACGTACACGCTCGACGGTGCGGCATCCGAGGTGCGGGTGCCCTGGCCGGGCGGGCCGATCTCGGAGCGTCCGGCGGTGCGCCGCGAGGTCGTCGCGCTGTACGACCTGGCGTGCGAGCGTCTGGGCATCGAGCCCCGGCCACACGCGTAGCACGGCGCACGCGTCGCACGGAGAACCGCGCATGGCGCTGAGGATAGGCAAGCCTTACACTGGTGGCATGTCTGAGATCCTCTCCTTCTCCGCCGCGCTCCGCGAGCGTTCCTCCGGCTCGCACTCGCGCAGCGAGCACGCCGGCTTCATGTCCGACCTGCTGAAGGGCGAGGGGTCCCGCGAGGACTACATCGCCCTCGTCGCCCAGCACTACTTCATCTACGAGGCGCTCGAGAGCGCCGGCGAGCGCATGCGCAAGGACCCGGTCGCCTCGGTGTTCCTCAGCGACAAGCTCACCCGGCTTCCCGCACTCGAGGCCGACCTCGAGTTCCTCATCGGCGCCGACTGGCGCGAGCAGATCACGGCGCTGCCGACCACGCAGCGCTACGTCGAGCGGATCACCCAGGTCGGCGCGACGTGGGCGGGCGGCTTCGTCGCCCACCACTACACGCGCTACCTCGGCGACCTCTCGGGCGGCATCTTCATCGGCCGTGTGATGGCCCGCCGCTTCGGCTTCGAGACCAACGGCATCGGCTTCTACCTCTTCGACGACATCGCCGACCCCGCCGCGTTCAAGGACGTCTACCGCGAGCAGCTCGACGCCGCTCCGTGGGATGCCGCCGAGCAGGAGCGCGTGATCGACGAGGTGCTCCTCGCCTACCGCTTCAACACAGAGCTGTTCGAGGACCTCGACCGGGCTCGCGCCGCCGCCTGACCTCGCGGTCTCTGCTCTCTGCAGTCTGTCCCCCGGGTTCCTGCGCGAGCGCAGCGCCCCCTCCCGGTCCCTGAGCGAGCGCAGCGAGACGAAGGGCCTCCCGTCACATACGTCCTTCGTCACTTCAACTCGCTGCGCTCGCTCAGCACAGCGCTCGTCGCTGCGCTCCTCGCTCAGGAACCGGCGAAGGGCGTTACGTCTTCGGCAGCTCCGGTGTCGAGCGCGCCTCCCATGCCTCCCGCATGAACCGACGGACGTCCTCGTCGACGCGGATGTCGCGCGGGCGCAGCGGCCGTGACAGGTACAGCCCGTCCAAGGAGGTGAGCCGCGACAGAGCCACGTACGTCTGCCCGGGGGCGAATGCCCCGGATCCCAGATCGATCACGGCGCGGTCGTAGGTCTTGCCCTGCGACTTGTGGATCGTCACGGCCCAGGCGAGCCGCAGCGGGAACTGCGTGAACTCGGCGACCACGTCGCGGGTGAGCTTCTTCGTCGTCGGTTCGTAGGAGTAACGGAACCTCTCCCAGACGGCGGGCTCGACGTCGACCTCCTCGCCGTCGATCTCCACCCGCACCTTCTCGCCGAGTATCCGGGTCACCGTGCCGATCGTGCCGTTCACCCAGCGGGGCGGTTCTCCCGACACCGCCGTGTCGTTGCGCAGGAACATCACCTGCGCGCCGATCTTGAGCTTCAGTTCGCTCTCGGCTGGCAGGGCCGCCTCCCCTCGACCGAAGTCGCCGCTGACCTCGGCCCGCGCGGTCTGCTCCTTGCCGGGGAGGGCTGCGAGGTGTCGACTGTTGATGCCGTTCACGATGTCGTTGCGGGTGGCGAGGGTGATCATCGGCACCTCACCCGGTTCGGGCTCGGGCTGCGGACGAGCGCCCTGCGTGTTCAGCACCTGGGCGATCTCGGCCGTCACCCGTCCGTAGCGCACCGCGTTCAGCATGGCCTTGAACCCGTCGTCGGACTGCCGGTGGATCTGCACGAGCTCCCGGACGTGCAGCTCCGCGCGTGCGTCCACCTCGAACAGGCCCTCGGATGCCGACGGCGCGGCACCGCCCGACGCTCCCGCCCACACCTTCGCGTCGAAGAACCAGAAGGAGCGGTAGTGATCCTGCACATAGCGCAGCTCTTCGCCGCGCGGCGGCACCGGAGCGAGCTGGTACGGGTCGCCGAACATGACGACCTGCACCCCGCCGAACGGGATGCCGCGCTTGCCTCTGGCCTGCCGCAGGGAGCGGTCGATCGCGTCCATCAGGTCTGCGCTCACCATCGAGATCTCATCGATCACGAGCGTCTCGATCGCGTTGAGGATGCGCCGGGTGTTGTCGTTCTGATCGATGTCCGAGTCGCCGATCAGTCCGATCGGCAGCCGGAACAGCGAGTGGATCGTCTGCCCCTCGACGTTGAGCGCCGCGACCCCGGTGGGCGCGCAGATCGCGATCTGCTTCTTGGTGTTCCACGCGAAGTACTGCAGCAGCGTCGACTTGCCGGTCCCCGCCCTGCCCGTCACGAACACGTGCTCCGAGGTGTCCTCGATGAGTCGGAAGAGCTCGTTCTGCTCGTCGGACAACTCGGTGAAGGACACGGTGCAATGCTACGTGCCCCGGTGCGGCAGCATCCGCCGTGCACCGTCGTCTCAGGCCGCACTTCTAGACTGGCCGCATGCATCAGGCGGAGACGAGGGCGCCGCGGCGATCCCGTCTCGCCGTGGATCTCGCGCTGCTCGCGGTCGTGGGGCTGGTCCTCGTCGCGGCGCTGGGCGCCGGAGCATCCACTCTCTACCGGCAGTACTACGGGGCGTCATCATTCGTCACCCGCTATCTGGATCTGCTGTCGGAGGGTCGAGCGGCCGATGCGCTGCGCCTGCCGGGCGTGGCGATCGACAGTGCGACGCTCGAGGGTGCCGGCATCACCGGATCGCCCTCCGAGGCCATGCTGCGCAGCGCCGCACTGTCGTCACTGAGCGATGTCGAGGTGCTCTCCGAGACGGTCGACGGCGACGAGACGGCCGTGACCGTGTCGTACAAGGCCGGCGGCCATGTCGGCAAGAGCACCTTCCGTGTCGAGCAGGACGGCTGGATCGGCGTCGCCCCGAACTGGCGCTTCGCGACGAGCCCGCTCGCGGTCATCGACCTGACCCTGCGCGGTGCCGACCAGTTCCTCGTCAACGGCTTCGAGGTCGACCGTCGGCAGATCTCGGTGGCGGGGGCGGATGCCGCACCTCTCGACCCGCTGCCCATGCTGGTGTTCACACCGGGGCTCTACTCGATCACCGTCGACACTGCGATCTCGGCATCCTCCGGCATCGCCGTCCTCGCCGATGCTCCGCTGGCCACGACGCCGGTCGACCTGCAGACGGTCCCCACCGAGGAGTTCGTGAGCGTCGTGCAGCAGAACGTCGAGGACTTCCTCACGCAGTGCACGACGCAGGAGGTGCTGCAACCGACCGCGTGCCCCTTCGGGCTCGAGGTGCGCAACCGCATCGCGTCGCTGCCCGAATGGTCGATCGCTGTGCAGCCGACGGTGACGGTCGCCCCCGACGGTGGCCAGTGGCAGATCCCCACGACGGATGCCGTCGCCCATGTCGAGGTGAAGATCCGCTCGCTGTTCGACGGCAGTGTGCAGGATGTCTCGGAGGACGTGCCGTTCCAGGTGAACGGCACCATCACGATCCTCGCGGACGGCACCGCATCGATCCGCGTCGGTTCGCCCGATGACGGCACGTCCGAGGACGACGCGCCTCAGGACTGAGAGCGCGCCTCAGGGCGGGTCGCGCTCAGGGCGGGTCGCGCTC
>NZ_JBJDRJ010000055.1:0-16823 GCF_044987415.1 Microbacterium sp. ZW T5_45
GCCCCCGCGTCGGCTGCTCCGGCACCTGCCGCCGCACCGGCACAGGTCGTCGAGAACGACAACATCTATGTCACCCCGCTCGTGCGTCGCCTCGCATCGCAGCAGGGCGTCGACCTCGCCACCGTCAAGGGCACGGGCGTCGGCGGACGAATCCGCAAGGAGGATGTCCTCAACGCCGCGGAGAGCGCGACCGCCGCTCCCGCTGCGGCCGCCGCACCGAAGGCCGCGAAGCTCGAGGTCTCCCCGCTGCGCGGCACCACGCAGAAGATGTCCCGCCTGCGCAAGGTCGTCGCGGAGCGCGCGGTCGCGTCCATGCAGCAGACGGCGCAGCTCACCACGTTCGTCGAGGTCGACGTCACGGCTCTCGCGAAGTACCGCGACAGCGTCAAGGTGTCGTTCCAGCAGAAGACGGGCGACAAGCTGTCGTTCCTGCCGTTCTTCACGCTGGCTGCTGCCGAGGCCCTGCAGGCGTTCCCGATCATCAACGCGACGGTCGACGGCGACAGCATCGTCTACCCCGCGAGTGAGAACATCTCGATCGCGGTCGACACCGAGCGCGGTCTGCTGACCCCGGTCGTACGCGACGCGGCGAGCAAGAACCTCGCTCAGCTCGCCCACGACATCGCCGACCTGGCTGCGCGCACGCGTGACAACAAGCTGAAGCCCGACGAGCTCGCCGGCGGCACCTTCACGGTGACCAACACGGGCTCGCGCGGTGCGCTGTTCGACACGCCGCTCGTGTTCCTGCCGCAGTCCGCGATCCTCGGCACCGGCACCGTGTTCAAGCGTCCCGGCGTGGTGACCGTCGATGGCGTCGACGCGATCGCCGTGCGCTCGTATGTCTTCCTCGCGATCTCGTACGACCACCGGATCATCGACGGCGCGGACGCTGCGCGCTTCCTCGGTGCGATCAAGTCGCGCCTCGAGTCGGCGGACTTCGCGGCCGACCTCGGAGCCTGATCACCGCCGCACCTCATCCTGGCTGGTCCGCGACGTCATAGGCGTCGCGGACCAGCCAGTTCTCGTTCTGACGGATGAGGACGAGCATGCGCTCCTGCATGTCTGCCGCCCGCTCGGGCGACGCCCCCGCGTCGGCCGCCGCGCCGACGCGGACCACCGCGACGTCGCCGTAGACGTCGATGAGGGCGATGTGCGGCTCATCCCCGTCTTGCAGCACTGCTGACAGTGAATCGACGACGCCGGCGGACCCTTCCGCGACCGCATCGCCGCAGACCGTGTCGCCGGATACACTGCACCTCCGGATCGCCTGGAGCAGAGCCTGTGCGGCTGCAACCGGATCGTCGGAGTCCGCCCCCTGCGATGCATCCGGCTCGCTGTTCGCCGACTCGCCGGTCGCGTCCGTATCTTCGCCGCCGGACGCAGCCACCCCGACATCTGACGGCGTCGCGCCGTCCGACGGGTCCGACGACGTCCTGGCCGGTTCCTCCGTCACCGCACCTGCGTCGACTGCATCCGACTGCCCCGTCGCACCGCCAGGCCACAGCAGCCCTCCGGCAAGCACCGCTGCGGCCGCCGCGCCGGCCACGAGGAGCGCACGACGACGTGAGGTCTTCGGCGCGGTGACCGCCGTCCGGCCATCCGGCCGCCGGATGCTCACCCGGTCGTCGGCGAACACCCGGACGTCGCCGTGACCTCGTTCGGGCGACGCCCTACGATCCCGGCGTCCGCCGTCCACAGGCGGAATCGACTGCGCTGAGCGGGGGACTCGCGTGATGGCCGCGCGCAACAGGTCCGCGCCGAACGCAACGAGGCCTCGTATGCGCACGACGAGACCGTTCGTGCTCCCACGACCGCGCTCCCGATGATTCCGGCGCTCCCGACGCGGCACGATGTCTGCCGACATCGACTGACGTGCCCGCTGCGCCACCGCATTGTCCCGTACCCGTTCCGGCGTCTGCACCTGCAGCACCAGCGCACGAGGCGCCGCGAGTTCGAACAGCTCCGACTCCCACCTGGCGAGACGAGCCGTGGAGGGACGAGGTCGGGCCCGCCCCTCCACCAGCGCTGCATGCACGTCCGCGAGCACACGCCCCAGCGCGCGATCACGGCAGTCCCGACGCACCCGGTCGATGATCCGGGCCGACGCCGTCTTCACGTCGTCACCGTCCCCGATCACGAAGATCGGCCTCCCGGCCTCCGTGAGCCACCACGCACCGCGGGACCCGTCATCGCCGTGCTCCGCGTGCTCGTCCATCCCCCGCAACAGACTCACGACGAGAGTGCTCACCTCCCCGGCGGTGAGCAGCGCATCGGCGGCCGAGCGTCTCCCCAGAAACGCCTCGACGCGCTCGACGCACCACGGCAGCAGCACGTCGTGCCCGTCGGCACGACGCACGAGGTCGAGAGGACCGGCCACATGCTCGCACCCTGCGAGCGACCACCCGCTCCACCCGGCGTACTCGGCGGAGTCGACCAGCACGGCGACCCCGCTCCCGTTCGCGACCAACGACCCCCGAAACGGCCCTTCGTCCGCGTCGAGCACCCTGATCACCCGGTGCACACCGGGAACGAGCGCGCTGGCGTTCGAGTCCGGTTCCCTGTCCATGACCACCATGACAGCGCATGCGGCGTGCTCATGGTGCCGAAAGAGGCGCTTGTGGATGACTTGTCCGAGATCCGCCCGCTGGGGACGAACAGTCGGGTCCGCCTCCCGCGAACGAGGACAACGGCAGCGGCCGGAGTCGGTACTCTGGGAGTATGGCAAATCGTGCGTCCGAACCTGAGAAGCGTCCTGGGTTCTTCTCCCAGATCAAGTCCCTCTTCAGATTCACCCGCGAGGTCTACTCCTGGCTCCCCTGGGCGCAGATCGCGCTCCTCATCGGCGGCGTCCTCATCGGACTCCTCGTCGGATACCTGATCCCCCCGTTCCAGATCTGGACGTTGATCCTCTGGGGCATCTCGGGACTCATGCTGGGTGTGCTCGCTTCGATGTTCCTGATGACGCGTCTCTCGACGAGCGCCATGTATCAGAAGATCGACGGGATGCCGGGCGCCGCCGGCCACGTGCTCAGCACGAGCCTCGGTCGCAACTGGCAGGCCTCCGACACCCCGGTGGGCATCAACCCCAAGACGCAGGATGCCGTCTACCGCGCGATCGGCCGCGGCGGTGTCGTCGTCGTGGGCGAGGGCGCGCGCGGTCGGCTCACACGTCTCGTCAACGATGAGCGCAGCCGGTCCGCCAGGGTCGCCCACGGTGTTCCCGTGACCGTCCTGTACGTGGGCCACGGCGACGACGAGGTAGCTATCGCGGATCTCGCCAAGACGATCAAGAAGCTCCCCAAGGCGATCGACAAGGCCACCATGGGCGCCGTCATCCGTCGCATCGACTCGGTCTCCCAGTCGCTCTCTTCGCTGCCGATCCCGAAGGGCATCGACCCGACCAAGGTCCGTGCTCAGCGCCCCCGCTGATCCCAACCCTGAACCACGAAGCGGCCGCACCGAGAGGTGCGGCCGCTTCGTGGTTCAGGACGCGAACAGACGAAGGCTCACTCCGACAGCGGCTGTCGGGGCAGTCGGCGCACCTTGGCCCGACGGCGTCGGCGTTCCGGGATCATGGACCGCATCTCGTCGAGCTTGCCGAAGCAGAAGAGACGGTCGTCGGCTTCGAGGACTACGTGCTTGCGCGGGTTCGGGATCACACTGACCCCACGATGCAGGGTCAGCACCGTGATGTCGCGCTCCCACAGTCCTGCCTCGCCGAGCGTCTTGCCGACGAGGTCAGCGGCGTTGTGGACCATGAGCTCCGCGACGCCGTATCCGGTGGACACGGTCAGGCGCTGGCGCACGTCGATCTCGGGGAATGCGACCTGGCCCGCGATGTAGTCGATGATCGCGCCTGCCACGTCGAGCTTCGTGGCCGTCTCGATACCCTGCAGACCGGGCGAGGAGTTGACCTCCATGACGAGCGGCCCGTCGTCGCCCTCGAGCATGTCCACACCGGCCACACGGAGGCCCATGATCTGTGCGGAGCGCACGGCCGCCCGCTCGTAGACCGGATCGAGCTCGATCGCCTCGACCGATCCGCCGCGGTGCACGTTGGAGCGGAACTCATCGCCGGCGGCCGAGCGACGCATGGCCGCGACCACGCGATCTCCGACGACGAGCGCGCGGATGTCGCGCCCACGGCTCTCTGAGATGAACTTCTGGATCAGCACGTTCTGCTTCGTCGAGTGCAAGGTCTCGATGATCGCCTCAGCGACCTTGACCTGCGGAGCGAGGATCACGCCGATCCCCTGCGTGCCCTCGAGGAGCTTGATGACGACCGGGGCACCGCCCACCCTCTCGATCGCCGGACGCACGTCTGCGCGATTGCGCACGAAAGCGGTCGGCGGCATGGCGATGTTGTGCCGCGAGAGGATCTGATTGGCCCGCAGCTTGTCGCGCGCACTCGAGATGCCGTTGGCCGTGTTGGGCGTGTAGACGTCCATCTGCTCGAACTGCCGTACGACGGCGGTGCCGAAGTAGGTGATGGAGTTGCCGATCCGGGGCAGGATCGCGTCGTAATCGCTGAGCTGTCGCCCCCGGTAGTGCAGGTCGGGCTCGTCCGCCGTGAGATCGATCGCGAATCGCAGCGTATTGAGCACCTTGACGTTGTGACCGCGCTGCAGCGCGGCGGCGCGGAGCCGCTGGGTGGAGTACGCATGGGGCGCACGAGAGAGCACTGCGATCTTCACGGGGGTCTATTTCCTGCCAGGATGGTCGGGTGAGCAAGTCATCCCATTCAAACACCCTTATCGGGTGGCGAGAATGGGTGAGCCTGCCCGATCTCGGAGTCGATTGGCTCAAGGCCAAGATCGACACGGGCGCGCGCACCTCTTCGCTGCATGCATTCGACATCGCGGAGTTCAACCGTGACGGCGAGTCGTGGGTCCGGTTCCGGGTCAAGCCCTGGCAGGACAGCCAGGAGGATGCCGTCGAAGTCGAGTGCCCCGTGCACGATCGCCGCGCGGTGCGGAGCTCGTCGGGCCATGCGCAGGTGCGGTTCGTCGTCGAGCTTCTGATCCGGCTCTACGACCGCGAGGTGCTCGCGGAGGTGACGCTGAGCAATCGCGACGAGATGGGATTCCGGATGCTGATCGGGCGCGAGGCGCTTCGTCAGGGCTACGTGGTCGACCCTGCGCGCTCCTTCGTCGGCGGTCGTGCACCGCGAGAGGCGCGTCGCCGCAACCGCGGCAAGGAGTGACGGCGTACGTGGGCTCGGGATCGAGCGTCAGGCTCGGATGAGCATGAGCCCGGCCGCCTTGTCGTGCAGCCCGCGCTGATCGGCATCCCAGACGACTGCGGGGATCACGACGATCAACAGAGCTGTTCGCACGATCGGACGCCACAGACCGACCCAGCCCGGCCGACCGTAGAGGACGACGCGCATCCCGAGGATGCGATGACCCGGGCTTCCCCCGGCGGTGGGGATGAAGAGGACCTGCAGCAACGCGAACACCGCCATCGGAGCGAACTGGCTGAGCCCGGCCTCGGAGGGGAGCGCGAACTGGTCGTAGCCGAGGAATGCGGTCGCGATGAGGGTCGCCGCCACGTAGTCGATCAGCAGAGCGCCGATGCGGCGACCAGGACGGGCGATGCTTCCCGGACCCTTCTCGGGAAGACCGAATCGTTCACCGGGGTACGAGTTCACAGCATCCGTCACTCCCCCAGCCTACCCACCGGTGCTGATGCGGCCTGACGCGCCGCAAAGGGTGGTCGCGTAACATGCCGGAAACAATACGGACACTCAGGGGTAACCCCTCGCCCGTACTGTTCACACTGGCCGTGAAGCCACCGATCCGCATTACAGGAGCGTCCATGTTCAAAGATTCTTCCGAGGTACTGAGCTACATCAAGGAGAACGACGTCAAGTTCCTTGACATCCGTTTCACCGATCTCCCGGGTGTGCAGCAGCACTTCAACATCCCGGCTTCGACCGTGGATGAGGATTTCTTCACCGACGGTCAGCTCTTCGATGGCTCCTCGATCCGCGGCTTCGCGAGCATCCACGAGTCCGACATGCAGCTCATCCCCGACGTGACGACGGCGTACATCGACCCGTTCCGTGAGGCGTCGACGCTGGTCATGGTCTTCGACATCTACAACCCGCGCACCGGCGAGATCTACTCCAAGGACCCGCGCCAGGTCGCCAAGAACGCCGAGAAGTACCTCGCGTCCACAGGCATCGCCGACACCGCGTTCTTCGCCCCTGAGGCCGAGTTCTACATCTTCGACGAGGTCCGCTACTCGGTCACCGCCGGCGAGAGCTTCTACAAGGTCGACTCCGAGGAGGCCGCGTGGAACACCGGTCGCGAGGAAGAGGGCGGCAACCTCGGCAACAAGACCCCGTACAAGGGCGGCTACTTCCCGGTCTCCCCTGTCGACAAGACGGCCGACCTGCGCGACGACATCACGCTGAAGCTCATCGACGCCGGCTTCACGCTCGAGCGTTCGCACCACGAGGTGGGCACCGCCGGCCAGCAGGAGATCAACTACCGCTTCGACACCATGGTGCACTCGGCGGATGACATCCTGAAGTTCAAGTACATCGTCAAGAACACCGCCGAGCAGTGGGGCAAGACCGCGACGTTCATGCCGAAGCCGCTCTTCGGTGACAACGGCTCGGGTATGCACACCCACCAGTCGCTGTGGAGCGACGGCAAGCCGCTGTTCTACGACGAGGCCGGCTACGGTCAGCTCAGCGACATCGCGCGCTGGTACATCGGCGGTCTGCTCGCGCACGCGCCGGCCGTTCTCGCCTTCACCAACCCGACGCTGAACAGCTACCACCGTCTGGTCAAGGGCTTCGAGGCTCCGGTCAACCTGGTCTACTCTGCCGGCAACCGCTCCGCCGCGATCCGCATCCCGATCACGGGTTCCAACCCGAAGGCCAAGCGCATCGAGTTCCGTGCGCCCGACGCCTCTGGCAACCCGTACCTCGCCTTCGCCGCGCAGCTCATGGCCGGCCTCGACGGCATCAAGAACCGCATCGAGCCGCACGAGCCGGTCGACAAGGACCTCTACGAGCTTCCCCCCGAGGAGGCCAAGAACATCCCGCAGGTCCCGAACTCGCTGCTGGACTCGCTCGAGGCCCTGCGCGAGGACCATGCCTTCCTGCTCGAGGGCGGCGTGTTCACCGAGGAGCTCATCGAGACCTGGATCTCCTACAAGTACGAGAACGAGATCCTGCCGATGGCGCAGCGTCCGCACCCGTTCGAGTTCGAGCTGTACTACGGCGTCTGACGACATGACTCGGGATTCCCGGGCTTAGTCCGCCGAATCTCAGATCGAGCCCGCTCCAGCATCACGCTGGGGCGGGCTCGACTCGTTGTCCGGCGAGTGTCTCCGGTTCCTGCGTGCCGTCGACGGTGGCCGCCCCATCAGGGTGGGGATCGTCTCGCTCAGCGCGGTCAGATCGGGCGGAGGAAGATCATGGCCATCGGCACGAAGCAGGTTGCGAACATGATCGACGACGAGAGCGTGAGACCAGCGAGGAATCGATACCGTCGATCCCGACGGTCGACGCCGCGGCGTGCATTCACGATCCCGCAGATCAGGATGACGGCCACTGCGGCAGGGCCGAGGATCATGCCGGGGCCGAAGAGGAAGCCCCCGACCTGTGGGAACAGGAAGATGAGTCGGGGTATCGGCACCGTCGCGCCGATCACGGCGAGAGCGACACACACGACGTTGACCGCTGTGAGAGGCCACAACCATCGATAGCGCGCACGCGGAAGACCCGGCGGACTCTCAACCGGTTCGTTGCTCAGCGGTGCGTGAGAGCTCATGGTCGGATGATACGACGGAAGAAGCGTGTGAGTCAGACCGTTTCCGCCACGCGGAGCCCTGCCCACGCGAGCGTCGACTGCATCAGCGCGGCGAGCTCGCGTCGCGCGACCTCCGGATGCTCGGGATGCCACTGCACGCCGACGATCGGGAGCTCGCGATGCGCGATCGCCTCGATCGTGCCGTCCTCGGCCCGGGCGATGACCTCGAGCCCCTCGCCCAGCTGATCGACAGCCTGGTGATGCGTGCAGTACACACCGGCGGACGCGTCCTGGATCAGGTCCGCCGTCGTCGAGATCGAGGTCCGCACGTACGGGTCGTGATCGGCGCGACGGTGCTCGCCGATCTCCTGATGGAGTGTGCCGCCGAACGCGACGTTGATCAGCTGATGACCGCGGCACACCCCGAGTACCGGGCGCCCCGCCTCGGCGGCATCCCGCACGACAGCCATCTGCCGAGCATCCGCCAGCGTCTCGTACGCCTCAGGCTGCGCCCGCTCGTCTCCGGCACCGAAGAAGACCGGGTCGACGTCCTCTCCGCCCAGGATCACGACGAGATCCGCCGAACTCGCGGCCTCCCGAAGCTCGGTCTCGGTCGCGCCGTCCGCAGCGATCAGCACGGCACTCCACCCAGGAATCGACTCCACCGCATCCAGCGCTGCCGCATTCAACTGATCTAGCAGCTCCTGATAGCGCGGCTGCCGCCGGCTCGGATCGGCGTGGACCTGGACGAGGGCGACGTGCGTGGTGTTCATCCCCTCCATTCTCGTGGATGCGCACACCGCGGACCGACGCCGCAACCACCCCGTCGTGTCGGCTTGACTCGGCACCGCGTGCCTGGTCAACTGACAGTCCCACCGAACGCAGAGCAGGGAGAGACATGCGTCTCCGTCGTCACCGCCCCGAACCGGACAACCGCCCCGCACCGGTGCACGCGAAGCCCGCCCCCAAGACCGCGGCTGCGGCGATCAACCGCATCAACCCCTTCATCTTCGGTCTGTTCGGCGCACTCGGCGTGCTGGTCGCACTCACCATCGGCGGCATCATCACCCAGCTGGGTACGGTGCTGGTCTACATCGGCTTCGCGATCTTCCTCGCGCTCGGACTCGATCCGATCATCGCCTTCCTCGAGCGCCGATTCTCCATCCCTCGTGGCGGCTCGGTGGCCATCGTCGTCGCCGCCGTGCTGCTGGTGTTCGCGGGGGTGATCCTCGCGATCGTCCCGATCCTCGTCGAGCAGATCACGAACCTCATCGACAACGGCCCGCAGATGGTCGCCGACATCCAGGCGTCGGGCTGGTACAAGGACCTCACGAACCTGTTCGGTGCGACCTTCGAGGATGCCGCCGCCGCGGTGCTCGACTTCGTGCAGGATCCGAGCAACCTCCTCAACATCGGCGGCGGGGTGCTCGCTGTCGGCTCCGGCATCGCCGGCGGCTTCACCGGCGTCACGATCGTCCTCATCCTCACGCTCTACTTCATGGCGTCGCTGCGCAGCATGAAGAAGGTGGCGGCACGCTTCGTACCCGCCTACCAGCGCGACACGTTCAGCAGTCTCGTCGAGGACGTCTCCGGTGCCGTCGGCCGCTACGTGATCGGGCAGGTCAGCCTCGCCGCCGTCAACGGCGTGCTCAGCCTGATCGTCCTCAGCATCATCGGCGCTCCGGTACCCGCCTTGCTCGCACTGATCGCGTTCATCGGCTCGATGATCCCGCTCGTCGGCACCCTTTCCGCCTCGATCATCAACGCGCTCATCTGCCTGGTCGTCAGTCCGCTGACCGCGATCATCGCATTCGGCTACTACCTGGTGTACATGCAGATCGAGGCGTACGTCCTCTCGCCGCGGATCATGAGCAAAGCCGTGGCAGTTCCGGGCTCGCTCGTCGTCATCGCCGCCGTCGCGGGTGGCGCCCTGGGCGGAATCGCGGGTGCACTCGTCGCGATCCCCGTGGCCGCGAGCATCATCATCATCGTGCAGAAGGTGCTCTTCCCCGCTCAGGACAGCAAGACGAGCGCCCCCGGCGGGTTCACCGGACGATGATCGCCCCAGGCTGGACGCTCGCGATGAACGAGGAGACCTCGCCGACCTCTTCGCCGTCGATCTCGAACTGCTGAGGCGACTCCAGCGTCACCGAGATGCGCTCTGCAGCGACGTGCTGGGCGGAATCCGTGCTCACGGCTTCGGTGCCCCCGCCGAGCAGTCGACGGATGCCGTTGTCCCACACGACGGAGCGGACGGTGTCCAACCACTGCAGCGCGCCGTCCGCGCTGATCAGGAGCAGGTCCAGCTGCCCGTCATCGAGCACGGCATCCGGCAGCAGACGGATTCCGCCCTGCAGCATCCCGCAGTTGCCGATCAGCATCGTGTGCCCGCGCACCTCCTGCGGTTCTCCCCCGTCGAAGGAGACCGAGATGTCGGTCATCTCGGTGCCTGCCAGCGCCCGGCCCATCGCCTCGACGTAGGCGAGCCACCCGGCCTTCGACTTGAGATCGTCATCCGTCTCGACGAGCATCTGCGCATCGATCCCGAAGCCGACCATCACCGCGAACGCGCGGCGCTCGCCGGCGTACTCGACCCAGCCGAGGTCGATGCGTCGCGGCTCTGCGTCCCGCACGCGCACGAGTGCGGCGGGGATCCCCGCCAGCGGGACGCCGAGATTGCGGGCGAGGAGGTTGCCCGTTCCCTGCGGGACGATGCCGAGGGCGACCTCGGTGCCTGCGAGCGCCTCGGCCACCGCACGGACCGTACCATCGCCACCGACCGCGATCACCACATCGCATCCTGCGGCGATGGCCTCCTCGGCCATGCCGCGGCCAGGATCCTCCGGAGTGGTCTCCCACCACTGCGCCTCGACCTCGAACGTGTCGGCCACCGCAGCACGAATCGTGTCTCCGTCGACCTTCGACGGGTTCCAGACGATGCCGAG
Source organism: Microbacterium sp. ZW T5_45 (assembly GCF_044987415.1). NCBI lineage: Bacteria > Bacillati > Actinomycetota > Actinomycetes > Micrococcales > Microbacteriaceae > Microbacterium > Microbacterium sp. ZW T5_45. Next base: position 10,712 of record NZ_JBJDRJ010000055.1, read on the forward strand.
CGTCGTGATGCTCATGATGCTGCCTCTCTCATGTCCGCATCCGCGCCTTCCCATCGGAAGGCCGCGGGTTCATCCGTAGAACAGGGTCTCGAACGCTTTCCGCGCCCTCCGGGTCACGCCGAGGAAGTCGTCTTCCAGAACGCTCGCCGATCGCTCCGGATACCCGAGCAGGATGCCGATCGCATCGAGCTGCCGGGGATCACTGGGCAGGACATCACTGGTCTGCCCGGTGAACAGGGTGATCGCCGAACGCAGACGACTCGACAGCCGCCAGGCCGTGCGCAGCAGGTCGGCGGATTCCGCCGGCACGTATCCCGCGTCCACTGCGGCATCGAGCGCCGCGATCGTCGACGTGGTGCGCAGCGCGGGCACCTCGTGCGCGTGCTGCAGCTGCAGCAGCTGGACGAGCCACTCGACGTCGCTGAGCGTCCCGGGGCCGAGCTTCAGATGGCGACGGGGATCGGCGCCCTGCGGAAGCCGCTCCCCCTCGACGCGCGCCTTGATCCTCTTGATCTCCCGCGTCCCCTGCAGATCGACGACCTCCGGATAGCGGATGCTGTCGGCCAGGGCCATGAACCGGGAGACGAGCTTCTGGCTGCCGGCGACCCCGCGCGCACGGAGAAGCGCCTGAGCCTCCCACGACAGCGACCACCGGCGGTAGTACTCGGCGTACGCGTCGAACGAGCGGACAACGGGACCGTTGCGTCCCTCCGGCCTGAGGTCGGCGTCGAGATCCAGAGGCACGCGGTTGTCGGTCAGGTGCTCACGCAGACCCGCCACGATCTTGCGCGAGTGGCGCTCCGCACGCTCCGGGTCGACACCGTTCGCGTCGTACACGTAGAGCACGTCGGCATCCGACCCGAACCCGAGCTCCGCCCCGCCGAACCTTCCCATGCCGATCACGGCGAAGTCCAGCGCCTCGTCCTCGTCGGGCACGACCTCGCGCCGCACGGCTCGCAGTGCCGCCTGGATCGTCGCATCGGTGATCTCGGTGAGCGAGGTCGCGACCTCTTCGATCGTGAGCACGTCGAGCACGCCGCCCATGGCCGTGCGCAGCAGCTCCCGACGGCGCAGCGCCCGCACGGCGCGCAGGGCGTCGACCACGCTCTCGTGACGGGTCTGGATCGCCCGTGCCTCTTCATCGAGCGCGGTGCCGCTGCGCGGTCGGAGCGACTCCGTGCTGTCCAGCCACGCCACCGACTCAGGGATCCACTCCATGAGCTCGCCGATGTAGCGGGATGACGAGAGCAGACGCGTCAGGCTCTCGGCAGCTCCGGAGGAATCGCGCAGCATCCGCAGGAACCACGGGGTGTCCCCCAGTCGTTCGCTGATGCGGCGGAACGCGAGCAGGGCGTAGTCGGGGTCGCTCCCGTCGGCGAACCATCGGACCATCACCGGCATGAGATGACGCTGGATCGTCGCCTTGCGGCTGAGCCCCGTCGTCAGCGCCCCGATGTGTCGCAACGCGCCTGCAGGGTCGCGGAAGCCGATCGCCGCGAGACGGTCGTGGGCCTGCGCCGTGGAGAGCGAGCGCTCCTCCTCGGGGAGCGAGGCGACGGCGGTCAGCAGGGGACGGTAGAACAGTCGGACATGGATCTCGCGCACCGCACGGCGCACGTTCTCCCAGCGCGTCCAGATCGCTTCGCCGGACTCCGCAAGGCCCGTGCTCCGGGCGAGCACCCGGAGCCCCGCCGGTGTGCGCGGCATCAGATGCGTCCGGCTCAACTCTCGAAGCTGCAGGCGATGCTCCATGAGCCTGAGCACCCGATAGTCGTCGGCGAAGGTCGCGGCATCCATTCGCCCGATGTACCCGCCGTCGACGAGGGCGTCGATGCTCTCGAGAGTCCCGCGCGTGCGGATCCCCGGATCCGTGAGTCCGTGCACCAGCTGCAGCAGCTGCACCGTGAACTCGATGTCGCGGAGCCCTCCGGAGCCGAGCTTGATCTGGTATGGAGCATCCTCCGGGTCGATGTGCTCCATCACCCGCTCGCGCATCCTCTGCACACTGTCGACGAAGTCCTCGCGGGCCGCACTCGACCAGATCTTCGGCTGCACGGCTTCGAGGTATTCGGCTCCGAGTGCAGGATCGCCCGCCAGCGGACGGGCCTTCAGCAGCGCCTGGAACTCCCAGCTCTTCGCCCAGCGATCGTAGTAGGCCAGATGCGAGGCGAGCGAGCGGACGAGTGCGCCCTGCTTGCCCTCCGGGCGCAGCGCGGCGTCCACTTCCCAGAGCGGCGGTTCGACTTCGATGCTGTTGAGTCCGCGCATCGTCTCGCGCGCGAGCTTCGTCGCGATGTCGATGGCCTGCGCTTCCTCCACCACGCCCTCGTCGGCAGTGCCTCCGACGAAGATCACGTCGACATCGCTGACGTAGTTGAGCTCGCGAGCGCCGGCTTTGCCCATGCCGATCACTGCAAGGCGCGTCGCCGCGATCTTCTCACCCGATCCACCGCCGCGAAGCTTGGTGCGCGCGACCGCGAGCGACGCCTCGAGTGCGGCACCGGCGAGGTCCGCGAGAGCTGCGGCCACCGCACCGACGACGACGGAAGGTGTGGGATGCGTGAGATCGAAGGCTGCGATCGCCGCGAGACGGCGACGATACGCGACGCGCAGTGTGACCAGCGCCGCGTCATCGCCGGTCGCGGCGAACCCGTCTTCCGCCCCGACCGCGGCGAGCATCCCGTCGCGGAGCTCGTGATCGCCGGCGAGCCGATCGCTCGGTTCGGAGAGCACCGACAACTGATCCGGATGCCGAAGGAAGAAGTCTCCGAGTCCGGTCGATGCGCCGAACACGCGCCAGAGGCGCCGCCGCGACGGCGGATCCTGGAACAGCGGGCGCAGCGGAGCGGCGTCGCGACGGGCGACGCGCAGGAGCGCGCCGAGCCCGGCGTCGGGGTCAGCGGCGTCCGCACCGTCGACGAGCTGCGCGCGCTCCATGCCGAGAAGCGCGGCGAGCTCATCGAGCGAGGACGCCGCCTCACTCAGCTCGGCGAAACCGAGCCTGGCCAGCGCGGAGAGCGAGACCGGGTCGTCCGAACGGGCCATGTGCGGATCAGAGCAGACCGAGGTTGCTCTTGAGCTCGAGCGGAGTGACCTGACCGCGGTAGGCCTCCCACTCCTTCCGCTTGTTCAGCAGCACATAGTTGAAGACCGATTCGCCGAGCGTCTCGGCGACGAGCTCGGAGGACTCCATGTACTCGAGTGCGTGGTCGAGGCTCGCGGGCAGCGCCGAATAACCGAGTGCGCGGCGCTCGGCATCGCTGAGCGACCAGACGTTGTCCTCCGCCTCCGGCGGGAGCTCGTATCCCTCTTCGATGCCCTTGAGGCCGGCAGCGAGCATCAGCGCGTAGGCGAGGTAGGGGTTGGCCGCCGAATCCAGTGCACGGTACTCGACACGGGTCGACCCGCCCTTGTTCGGCTTGTACATCGGCACACGGACGAGAGCCGAGCGGTTGTTGTGACCCCAGGTCACGAAGCTCGGGGCCTCGTCGCCGCCCCAGAGCCGCTTGTAGGAGTTCACGAACTGGTTCGTGACAGCGGAGATCTCGTTGGCGTGCTTGAGCAGGCCGGCGATGAACTGACGTCCGGTCTTGGACAGCTGGTACTTGGCACCCTCTTCGTAGAAGGCGTTGCGCTCCCCCTCGAACAGCGACATATGGGTGTGCATGCCGCTTCCGGGATGACCGCTGAGCGGCTTCGGCATGAACGTCGCGTAGACGCCCTGCTCGATCGCGACCTCCTTGATGACGGTGCGGAACGTCATCACGTTGTCGGCCATGGTCAGAGCATCCGCGTACCGCAGGTCGATCTCGTTCTGGCCGGGGCCGCCCTCGTGGTGACTGAACTCCACCGAGATGCCGAGGTCTTCGAGCATCCGCACCGAGCGACGGCGGAAGTCGTGCGCCGTGCCGCCGGGGACGTTGTCGAAGTACCCCGCGGAGTCGACCGGCTCGGGGCCTTCCGGTCCGTAGGATGACGACTTGAGGAGGTAGAACTCGATCTCGGGGTGCGTGTAGAACGTGAAACCGGCATCCGCTGCCTTCGCGAGCGTGCGCTTGAGCACGTGCCGGGGGTCGGAGACCGCAGGGCGCCCATCCGGCGTCGTGATGTCGCAGAACATGCGAGCGGTCGGGTCGATCTCACCCCGCCACGGCAAGGTCTGGAAGGTCGTCGGGTCCGGTTGCGCGAGAAGATCGGACTCGTAGCTGCGGGTGAGTCCTTCGATGGCCGATCCGTCGAAGCCGATCCCCTCGGCGAACGCACCCTCGACCTCGGCGGGTGCGATGGCGACCGACTTGAGTGTGCCGATCACATCGGTGAACCACAGGCGGACGAATTTGACGCCGCGCTCTTCGATCGTCCGGAGAACGAAATCCCTCTGCTTGTCCATGCTCACTCTGCGCCCTGTCCCTTGGCTGCGTCCTCGGCGGCTTCGTCGTCCGCCCACGCACGGGAGCGCTCCTTCAGGAGTTCCGGCGCACGGGCGGCCTCGGCCTCCGAGTCGAAAGGCCCGACGCGATCGACGGAGGGCGAGATCATGCCGAACTCCACCTGGCCGCTGGCCAGGTTGTACCAGTACTTCTCGTCGCGATTCGACATGAGGTCTCCTTCATCACGTGGTGTCATCGATCCTACTGGCGTGCGCCGCTCTCGCTATGCTGAAGACCATGGCAAAAGCGATCGGCGTCGACATCGGCGGCACGGGAATCAAAGCAGGAATCGTCGACCTCGAGCACGGCACCATGGCGTCCGACCGCGTACGCGTGCCCACGCCCGAGGGTGCGTCGCCGCAGGATGTGCTGACCGCTGTGCAGACGGTGCTCAAGAAGCTCGACGTGCACGAGTCCACGCTTCCGCTCGGCGTCGCGTTCCCCGCGATCGTCAAGCGCGGCAAGACGCTGTCCGCGGCGAACGTCTCGAAGGAATGGCTGAACTTCGAGGCCGAGAGGTTCTTCCGCGACGGCCTGGGCCGCAACATCGTCTTCGTGAACGATGCGGATGCTGCGGGTGTCGCAGAAGCACGCCACGGCGCGGCGCGCGACGTGCAGGGCTTCACGCTCCTCACGACGCTCGGCACGGGTATCGGCTCGGCTTTCATCTACGACGGCGTGCTCCTGCCCAACACCGAGCTCGGACACCTGAACTTCGGCGAGTACGAGTCGGTCGAGACCTATGCGGCCACCTCGGCACGCGAACGCGAGGGTCTCAGCTGGGCGGCATGGGCGGAGCGGCTGCAGGAGTTCTACTCGCACATCGAGTTCCTCTTCAGCCCCGATCTCTTCGTCGTGGGCGGCGGCGTCTCGAAGAACGCCGACGACTTCCTGCCCCTTCTCGACCTCAAGACTCCGATCGTCCCCGCGATCCACCGGAACAACTCGGGCATCATCGGCGCGGCGTCTCTCGCCGGCGACTGATGTCCTCGGCCTGTCGGCCGATGACATCGGGCCCGTGCCCCTCGCGTTCTCGTCGAGGGGCACGGGCCTACTTCGTTTCGATGTCACGACAGCGCCATCGCGCGAGAAAGCGGTGGCGGCGAGGAGTCTCGCAGGCGCAGAGTGACGGCGGCCGATGGACGCTGCATGGCCGCTCGGATGCCGCAGCGCTCGGCACATCGGATGCAGCGGCGCACGGCCGGGCGGATGCAGCGGCTTAGGGCACATCGGCAGCAGCGCTGCCCTGCAGACATCGCGCCCGTCGATCGGTCGCCCGACTGCCGCGGCAGCAGTGCTTCGCCAACTGCGCCGAACAGCCGCCTGCGCTCGCTTCGAGCGCAGGCGGCGGCATGTCAGGCGGCGGCGGGTGTGTCAGGTGAACATGACGCGTCGGGGGACGCGGTCGGTGTAGGCGTGGTGGAGGGGGCTGTGCCAGGTGATGGTCCCGTCCGGGTGCTGTTGCGCGGTCCACCGGTAGGGGTCGGGGATGTCGGGGTGCTTGAGCGTGTGGTGGGCTCGGCAGAAGTGGGCGAGGTTGTCGATCGCTGTCGGCCTGAACCGCCCTGGGTTTCGTTCCGTTCCTTTATCGAGAGGATGGGAACATGCCCGCGAAGTATCCGGAAGCGTTCAAGGACCGTGCGGTCCGCATGGTGTTGGACAGGCTCGAGGCCGATGAGGAC
>NZ_JBJDRJ010000056.1:0-16518 GCF_044987415.1 Microbacterium sp. ZW T5_45
GTCGACGTGCCGCGCTTCGATCGCCCGCCGACGGCGGACGCGCTCGCCGCGACCCAGCGACGGATGCCGTCCGCCCCACCCGTGCCCCCGTCGAGCGTCCCGCCGACCGCGTACGACGACGATGCCACGGCCGTGCGCGGTCCGCTCGTGGTGGCCCCCGAGGGCACGGGGCCTGGCCGGTCCCCGCAGCCGCCGCAGTTCGGAGCGCCGCCGCAGGCGCCTCCTGCGCAGCATCCGATCGCCCCGCAGCATCCGACCACTGCACAGCATCCGACCACTGCACAGCATCCGACCACTGCACAGCATCCGACCACCGGGCAGCCGACATTCGGCGCTCCGCCCGCCGCAGGTCCTTACGCCGCCGGTGCGCAATACGCTCCCGCCGCGCCCGCAGAATCTGAAGCCGCCTCTCCGCGCCGTCGCGGTCTGCCCGTGTGGGGATGGGTCGTCACGGTCGCCGCCGCCGTGCTCGTGATCGCCGGCATCGTGGCCGCGAGCAGCCTCGCGGCCTCTCTCGTGCCCGCCCCCGAGCAGACCGCCCAGGCCCCAGAGCCGCAGGACCCGATGGCCTCCGGTCCGGTGCCGGAGGTGGAGGATCTCACGGGTACGAACACCGCCGGAACCATCGCCTTCACGTGGTCGAACCCCGATCCGAAGGCCGGAGATGCGTACATCTGGTACGAGGTGACGCTCGATGGACCCGGCGAAGCGCATATCGTTGAACAGACCGACGTCACTCTGGAGGGAGAGCGTTCGGGGCGCACCTGCATCGAGGTGCTCATCAAAAGGGCTGACGGGCGATCATCGCCCGAGCCGACCAGGGGGTGTGTGGACTGATGGAGATCACAGTCGAGTTCGCGGGGGAGTACTTCGAACTGACGTCGGGGACGCCGTTCTACGTGGGGCGCCAGGGCGACCTCGAGCTGGACGACAATCTGTTCCTGCACCGGCACTTCCTCGAGATTTCCGACAACGACGGTCTGTGGTGGCTTTCGAACGTCGGCTCCCGCCTGACCGCGACCGTGACCGACTCGTCCGGTGGTGTCAACGCGTGGCTGGCACCGGGCGCGCGGCTGCCCGTGGTGTTCGAGCAGACCACCGTGGTCTTCACCGCGGGGCCGGTGACCTACGAACTCACGATCCACGCCAAGGGCCCGGCGTTCCACCTCGACCCCCGCGAGAGCGCCGAGGACGGCCAGTCCACGATCGGCCACGTGCCGCTGACGACGCGGCAGAAGCTGCTGATCCTCGCGCTCGCCGAGCCCGCGCTGCGGCGCGATGGCACAGGCATCAGCGAGATCCCGAGCTCGGCGCAGGCCGCCGCCCGCCTCGGCTGGACGAGCACGCGCTTCAACCGCAAGCTCGACAACGTCTGCGACAAGTTCGACCGCATCGGCGTACAGGGCATGCGCGGTGGGCAGGGCAAGCTCGCGATGAACCGCAAGGCGCGCCTGGTCGAGTACGCCGTGTCGAGCCGTCTCGTCACCCGCGACGACCTGGTGCTGCTGGACACCCCGATCGAAGACCTCGAAGACGACGACGAGTCCTGAGCGGAGCGCACCCTCGGGATCCCGGCCGCACGCGCGGTAGTGTGAATGCGCGTGTCTGACGAAAGCAGGATGTGATGTCGCTCCAGACGACGGCTGTCGTATCGTCTCAGCTCGTGCGCCTCTCGGTGCAGTGGGAATCCGAGCGGATCGACGTCGGCGTACCCGGGGGAGTCCCCGTCGCCGAGGTGCTGCCCTCGCTGACCCGTCGTCTGCGCATGCTCGACGGCGCCACGGCATCCGCCGGATTCCGGCTCGTGCACGCCGACGGCACGCCCCTCGAGGCCGACCGCACCCTCGCCGCGCAGGGCGTGCAGGACGGCGACTTCCTCGTGCTCGAGCAGGGCACCTCCGCCCGGCTCCCCAAGCGCTACGACGACATCGTCGAGGCGGTGGCGGATGCCGTCGAGACGAACGCCCCCTCATGGTCGGCGCAGAACTCCGTCACCACGGCGACCGTCGTCGCATCCGTTCTCCTCCTTCTCGGCCTCGTGCCGGCGGTCTGGGCGTGGGTCGACAGCGGCACCATCGTCACGGCGGCCGGAGCGGGCGCCGCAGCGGTGGTCCTGCTGATCTGCGCGCTCGTCATGGATCGCACCGCGGCACCGCAGCAGGCGACGATGTCCCTCGCGCTGGTGTCGTCGGTCTATGCCGGCGTCGCCGGCTACACCCTGCTTCCGGATGCCGACGGCTGGGGGCTCGCGCTCGTGATCGGCGGCGGGGCGATGCTCGCCTTCGGCGTCGTGGCGCTGCTCGCCCTCAAGCGCCAGCGGGAGTACGGGCTGATCCCGATCGCCGTCGGCGGCATGCTGCTCGTGATCGGCGCCGTGATCACCTGGCTCGCCGCACCGATCGCCGGAACTCTGGCCGCGACCATGGCCATCGCGGGCATCGCCGGTCTCGGTGCCCCGTGGGTCGCGCTCGCCTCGGTGCCGCTGCGCGTCGTCTCGGCGCGCGACGAGTCCGAGATCTACGACGCCCCGACGCACATCTCGCCCGAAGAGGTCGCGAAGCTCTACAGCCGTGCCCACCGCTACCAGGTGTCGCTGCGCATCTCGCTGTGCGTGATCGTGCTCGTGGCGACTCCGCCGGTCGTGGCCTCGGGCTTCTGGGGTCTGCTGCTGTGTGCAGTCACCTACATCGGCATGTTCCTCGGAACCCGCCAGGTGTACTCCCGCTTCGACATCGTCGCGGTGTCGTCCGGCGTGCTCGCGGGAGTCGCCCTCGGGGTGACGACGGCGATCCTCACGCATCCCACGTGGATCGGCGGTCTCGTGATCGGGCTCGCCGCCGTCGCTGTGTGCATCATCGTCGTGGTGCTGCTGAACCCGAAGACCCGCATCCGTCTCACGCGGTTCGCGGACTTCGCCGAGTGGGGGACCATCGCGCTCCTGCTGCCCCTGGCCATCATCGCCGGAGGCTGGTTCTGATCCATGGCATCCAAATCCGAACTGCTGCAGGCGCAGGCCTTCAACCGTCGTCGCCTCCAGCGGGCATTCGTCAGCGGCGCGCCGGGCGGGCGTGAACTCGCACCGGGCAAGCCGCTGCGGGGCGTCGTCGTCAGCGTCGCCCTCGGCATCCTCACGGTCATCGTCTCGCTGCTCATCGGCACGTTCACCGGAACCCTTCCGAAGGGCTGGGAAGATGGCGCGATCATCGTCGTGCAGGGCGAGGGCTCGCGCTACGTCGCCCTCGACGGCACGCTGTACCCGGTGAAGAACCTCGCCAGCGCTCGGCTGCTCGTCGGCTCGGCGAAGATCACCTCTGTGCCCGCCAACAAACTCGACCGCATCAGCCGCGATCCCTCTCCTGTGGGCATCGACGGGGCACCCGACTACCTGCCTTCCCCGGACCGCCAGTATCAGGGCGCGTGGCTCAGCTGCGTCGCGACCGATCGTCCGCTCGAGATCTCGACGCGACTGCTCGACGACCCCGTCGGCGCCCGCGACCAGGCCGCACTCGTGCAGGACGACGACGGGGACTACTGGTTCGTCGAGGGCGACCGCCGCTACGCCGTGAGCGACGAGAACGTCGCGATCGTCGCGAGCGTGTTCCTCGGCATCGACGACGTGGCCTCGGTGCCCACGGTCTCGGCGCTGTGGCTGAACCTCGTGACGCCCGGGTCGCCCCTCGAGATCGATCTCGGCAGCGAGCTGGGCGAGGATGCCGGTGCCGCCGGCCTCGTGGTGGGCCAGGCCGTGCAGACGCAGTCCGACGGCAACATCGTCGCCGAGTACATCGCCGACGGCGACGGACGCCTCGTGCCCGCGACCCCGTTCGCGCGTCAGCTGCTCACGGCCTACGTCGGGATGGACCCCATCGTCATGACGGTGGCCGAGGCGACCGACCTCGCCGATGTGAACTCCGAGGCGATCCCGGACGACTGGCCCGAGACGGTCTCGGCCTCCGCCGACGGTGCGGAGACCGCGTGCCTGCAGATGACACCGGGCGCCGACGGACCGACCGTGTCGGTGGCGACGGTGCCCGACGATCTCGAGTTCGGCACCCAGGTCACCCCCGGTGCCGGTGCGGCGATCACCGCTCAGTCGAGCGGTGAGGGTGCGACCTACGGCTTCGTCGCGGAGTCCGGTGTGTTCTTCCCCGTCGAGACCGCGGAGGACCTCGCGCTGCTCGGCTATCCGACCGAGGACTCGATCACCGTCCCCGCCGCGTGGACGCAGCTGCTCGAACAGGGGCCGACGCTCAGCCGGGAGATCGCACAGAGGACGGCATCGGGGCAGGGCGGCTGATGCACGCTCGCACGGTGCGCGCCGTTGCGGCGGCCCTCGGTGTCGCCGCGCTGCTGGGATCCGCGGTGCTGACGGCACCGGCTTCGGTCGCGTCGGAGGCCGGGGCGACGTCGACTCCGACGATCGACGGGGCGGGGTCGACTCCGTCGATAGATGCCGGTCAGCAGTGCACGCCGGGCGAGCGGGTGCTCGTGTCCGGCGCGAGCTATCTCGTAGACCGCCTCGGCCTCGAGCAGGCCTGGACGCTCAGCCGCGGTGCGGGCGTGGTCGTCGCCGTCGTCGACTCGGGGGTCGAGGCGGGCAACGTTCATCTCGCGGATGCGCTGGTGCCAGGGGCCAGCACCTTCGGCGACGGCACCGCACCGGCCGACGACGACCTGTTCGGGCACGGTACCGCGATCGCGGGGCTCATCGCCGCGCGGCCGGTCGACGGGTCGGGCGTGGTCGGCATCGCCCCCGAGGCGCAGATCATGCCGGTGCGGGCGTTCGAGGCGGCGCCGGAGGACGGCCAGTCCTCGCGCGAGCTCGCCGCGCCCTCGGCGCAGTCCGTGACCGACGGCATCCGATGGGCCGCCGATCACGGTGCGCAGATCATCAACGTCTCGCTGTCGGACGACCAGTCCGTCGACGCCTACACGGATGCCGTCGCCTACGCCTACGCGCGCGGCGCCCTCGTGATCGCCAGCGCGGGCAATCGCAACACGGCCGATGCGAACAGCCCCGACCCCGAGCACTTCTACCCGGGGGAGCTGCCCGGTGCGCTCGCCGTCTCCGGCGTGCTGAAGGACGGCACGTGGGACCCGGACTCCTCGTACGCCGGAGAGCACGTCGACATCGTCGCGCCCGGTCAGGCGATGCCCTCGGCATACATCTCGGGCGGAGACTGCGTGTTCAACGGCGACGGGGCGTCGTCGAGCTACGCCACCGCCGTCGTGTCGGGTGCGGCGGCTCTCGTCGCCGCGCGCTACCCCGACGAGACGCCCGACCAGTGGGCGTTCCGTCTCGTGCAGTCGGCCATGCGGGTGTCGCCGGCCGAGCCCACCGACACCGTCGGCTGGGGCGAGGTGCGCCCGGTCGAGGCGCTGGCGCTGGTGGATGACGGCACGCTTCCGGGGCCGCCGTCGCCCATGCACCCGAGAGCCGATCCCGAGCCGGAGGACAGCCGGGTCATCTCGATCGAACCGGATGCCGATCCGCTCGCACCCGCGCGCGCGATCGTGGGCTGGGGTCTGGGCGGTGCCGCCACGATCTCCGCGATCATGCTGCTGCTCGCACGCGGTCGCGCCCGGCGCCCGCGGCCCTGACCTTCCCGCTCGCCCCGTCCGCCCGCCGTGGCGACGATGGATCAGAAGTGCACCTGTGAGGGCAGCCCCGGCGGCACTTCTGATCCATCACCGCGCGGAATGACGGGCGGGAGGGAACCCCATGGGGACTTCTCCCCCTTCAGCACTGTTGCACCCCTTCGTAGGATTGCCTCAACGGTCAACGGAAGAGGAGCCCATGGTCAGCATGGATATGGCGGATGCCAGTCGCCTGATGGCGGAACTGCGGCAGACGGCCGGCGAGCTGCAGCAGGAGCTGCGTGCTCTCGCCTCGGCGTCGGAGCAGGTGGCTCCGGTCACGGTGAAGGACGACAAGGGCGCCGTCACCCTGACGCTCGCGGCCAACGGCGCCGTGCAGGCTCTGACCCTCGACGAGGACTGGCGCGACACGATCGGTGAAGAGACGCTCGGTCTTGTGATCAGCGGCTGCTACCAGGATGCTCTCGGGCAGCGTGCCGGGCAGTGGATGAAGGCCTATTCCGAGACCGCCGATCAGGGTGAGGCGGCTCCGGTTCCCGAGCCCGCTCCGGTCGAGCTCGGCGACCCCAGCGTCTCATGGGGGATCGACGCCCGCGAGCAACTGCGCGACATGTACGAAGCGGCGGATGCTCAGCAGCAGGAGTTCCTCGCGCACCGCGCGCAGCGCGCCCGCCAGGCGCGGGACGGCGTCAACACCGCGAAGACCGTGACCGTCACCCGCGAGGGCGACACGATCACCGCGGTCAAGCTCGACGATCGCTGGGTGCGCAACACGAACGACGAGGTGATCGAGAAAGAGGTCGTGCGTGCGCTGAACAACGTCATGACCATGGCCGCGCGCGAGCGCGAGAACAAGTACGAGGGGTTCCCCGCGATCGAGCAGCTCATGCAGATCGCGCACAATCCCCAGGAACTGATGCGCCGCATGGGCGCGATCCGCTGAGACAGGGAGAACGGCAATGGGAGTTCTAGACGCATTCGGCGACGTCGTCGACGCCGTCAATCCGGTCGACGAGATCATCGACTTCGGCCAGAACGTCGTCGAGGGCGATGTGCTCGGCGCGGTCGGCAACGTGCTCGACGCGGCCACCCCGATCGATGAGTTCGTGAGCGCCACCAACAATCTGCTCGGTGGCACCGGCAGCGGCGTCACCTCCGGCGGCGGTCTGCAGCCGGCGACGCCGGCACCGCTGCCGAACAACCCCGGGCAGTCGATCCTTCCGACGCCGCCCGCTCAGCCGCCGGCGTCGTCCTTCGGTGCCGAGGGCACGGTCGACGTCGAGACCGCGTACCTCCGCAAAGACGCGAGCGCGTTCGATGCGGCTGCGAGTTCCTACGGCGACATCACCTCGGCGGCGCAGGGGCTCACGATCCCGGCATCCGCGTTCTCCTTCATCGGAGGACAGGCGTCCGCCGCCTACAACACGTTCCAGGCGACCATGGTGCAGCTGCTGGGCACTGCTCCTGCTGCGCTCCAGGGCTTTGCGGACTCGCTCCGGCTGACGGCTGACGCCTATGACGAGACCGACCAGACCTCGGCCGAAGGCGAGAAGAAGGACGTCAACACCGAGGTGCCGCAGACCAACGGTGATAGCGGGCCTGGAAACGGCGGTCCCGGAAGCGGTGGCCCCGGCAGCGGTGGCCCCGGAAGCGGCGGCCCTGGGAGCGGTGGAATCGGCGGCGAGACCGGCCAGGTCGACGACCCGCGCGTCGACGGCGACACGGGCGGCGAGACCGGTGACGACGACGCTCGCCTCGAGGCGGACCTGAAGGCCGACCAGCTCGACGAGCGGGCGGATGCGCTCGACCGTCAAGCCGACCAGGCCGACCAGCACGCCGACAAGGCGCAGGAGCAGATGGAGGCGCTGGATCAGCGCATCGACGCTTTGGAGGAGCAAGCCGCTGAACTCGACCGCAGCGCGACCGATGGCGAGCGCCGGGCGACCGAGCTCGACCTCAAGGCGACTCAGCAGGAGCAGGCCGGCGACTCGGCGGGTGCGCTGCAGAGCCGTACCGACTCGGCCGCGGTGCGCGCCGAGGCCGCGGCGCAGCGCGCCGAGGCTGCGGAGATCCGCGAGCAGATCGAGAAGCTCGAAGATGCCCGCGACGACGCGTCCGAAGAGATGACGGATGCGCGGGAGGATGCTGCCGAGCTTCGTGACAAGGCGGCCGAGCTGCGCGATCAGGCGGCGCAGCTGCGCCACGAGGCCGCGGGTCTCGATCACGATCTCGGTGACCGCGGGACGCTCGCCGACCCCGACATCACGCCCGACTACGAGGTCGACCCTGATGTTCCTGGCATCGACTCGACGCCCACTCCCGACGGCGACGTCGACGGGACGGGTGGGGCCGACGGGGTCGGCGGAACGGACGGCACCGGCGCGACCGGAACCGATGGCGCGACCGGAACGGATGGCACAGGCGGCGAGACGCCGAGCACCGACGGTGACGCGCCGGCAGACGGCGGCACCGACGCTCCCGTGGGAGACGACGCGCCGACGCTCACGGGAGAGAGCCTGCCCGCCGAGCCCACCGCGTTCCAGGTCGCAGACTTCAACGACCGCTTCGGCGACCCGATACCGGCGGAGCGGGTGGCGACTCCCGCGTGGCAGTCCCGGCTGAACAGCTGACCCTCGATCCTCACGACTGGAAGAAGACGACATCATGGGTAGATTCCCCTCTCCTCCGTCCCCGCCGCGACCTCGTCCCGACGGCCCTGACGGCGGCCCGCCCCGCGGCCCGTCCGGCAGCCACGGCGGCCGCGACAATGCGGGCGACGTCGAACGCTCGCGGTCGAAGTTCTGGGAGTTCGTCGACGGTGCGGACTCCGTCATCGGGATCATCAACGGCATCCTCGAGCTGGCCGGGCACATCCCGTTCATCGGCGATCTGATCGACCGGATCAACCAGCTCATCCAGCGGATGTTCGACAAGGTCAACGAGGCCATCCAGCGGACGGCCGAGATCTTCGCCTACGTCGGCAGCCCGAGCACTCTGCGCCAGACCGGCGTCAGCTGGGTGCAGAGCGTCGGCACCCCGGCGACGGTCGCGACCTCGACGGTCGTGCTGTCGTCGCTGCCGAGCACCGGGCACTGGGAGGGTGCGGCGCACAACGCCTATGCCGCTCGGGTGGAACTGCAGAACCCGGCATCCGACAGCATCTACGCCAAGTGCACGATGATCGACGAACAGTTGAACACGTTCGCCGATGCGATCGTCGACTTCTGGGTCGCGTTCTCGATCGCGGCCATCACGACGGCCATCGGCGTCGCGCTCGGTATCGCCGAGATCGTGTCGGTGTTCGGTGCGCCCGGTGGCGTCGCGACGATCATCGTCGAGGTCCTGTCGTTCATCGCCGACGTGATCAACCTCGTCAACATCATCCTCACGGCCAACCAGGCCGCGGCGGACTTCATGACGCAGGTCACCAACGAGCTCGGCGCGGTCAGCGCGTTCCCCGGTGGGGCATGGCCCCGCCACACGGCCGCATGACCATCGTCGAAGCGGGCCTTCCGGGGGAGGCCGAGACGTCGGTCGGGGGCGCGCTCGTGCTGGAGTTCGGTGGTCGGCGCGAGCGGATCCCCGCGGGCAGCACGTTCATCGTCGGTCGCAGCGCGGACCTGTCCTTCGATGACAACCAGTACGTGCATCGGCGCTTCCTCGAGATCACGCAGCGCGAGGGCATCTGGCGTCTGACGAACATCGGCTCGGGGCTCACGGCATCCGTCGCATCCGCCGACGGCATGGCGCAGTCGTGGCTGGCACCGGGAGCATCGATGCCGCTGGTTTTCGGCACGACGGTGGTGATGTTCACGGCCGGCGAGACGATGTACGAGTTCTCGCTCACCGCCGAGTCGCCGTTCTATGAGGTCTCGTCGCAGTGGTCGTCGTCGGCCGGCGACGTCGGCGACCTCCTGTCGCCGATGCAGCGCATTCTGCTGACCGCGCTGGCTGAGCCGATGCTGCGGCTGAAGGTGCCGGGATCGGCGGAGCTGCCGGGACTCGACGTGGTGGCGCATCGACTGAGGTGGACGCGCGAGAAGCTCGAGCGGCGTGTCGTCAGCCTGTGCGGCAAGTTCGCCCGACACGGAGTTCGGGGTCTGGAGCGGGATGCCGAGGGCCGCCTGCCGGACTCGGTGCGGTCGCGTCTGGTCGAGCATGCGGTGGGTGCGCGCATCGTGACCTCCGACGACCTCGATCTGCTCGACGCCTTCGCCGCAGGGAATGCCGTCTACGGCATGGCATCCTGAGATGCGCGTCGCCGTCGCGACGCGCACGATGAACTGGGGGGAGCGGCGCGCATGAGCATGCCGGCCGGATGGTACGACGACGGTTCGGGGCGTCAGCGCTGGTGGGACGGCGCACGCTGGACCGAGCACGTCGCGCCCGGGGCGGCTGTGCCTGCGGCCGGCGCGGCCGGGCCTGTGCAGCTCGGGCCTCCTCCGTCCGCCGCTCGCGTGCGGCGCAATGCCTCGGCAGTGGGGATCTTCGGTCTCGGACTGGCGGGGTTCGGAACAGTGATCGGTTCTCTCGAGTCGTCGTACATCGCCGGCATCGTGGCGCTGATCGTCGGGTTCGTGATGTCGTTGGTCGGGCTGTTCATGAGGAACACGTCGAAGTGGCCCGCGCTCGCGGGTCTGCTGCTCTCGATCCTCGGCGCCGCGTTCGCAACCGTCGTCGTGTTCGGTATCGGCTTTCTGAATCTCGGCGAGCCAATCGGTGGGAGCGACATCTCGATACCCGCTCCTGCAATACAAGCCACCGAACAGCCGTCGATCGCTCCTGCGGGTTCGCAACCGTCGCCTGAAGAGATCGCCGTCGGTACCGCGGCCCTCGCACGCGCTGACGGCATCACCTGCTACGACGATATGCCCGAGTTCTATCCGTGCGTGGGGCAACAGTTGTTCGAGTCCGAGATCTCGGATGAGTCGTTGCGGCTCGTCGCCGATGGACAGGACGTCACGGGTGCCGAGAGGGAAGCAGTGGGTGTCGCGGTCATCGAGGCGGCTGCCGTCTGCGACCCTCTGGGGGAGGGAGTCACTGGCTGAATGTCGGACCGTGGCATCTGCACCCAGTTGTGGATGCTCGCAGGGTTTGTCGCAATGACGATGAGGGTGCGCGGATGAGCATGCCGGCTGGCTGGTACGACGACGGCTCCGGGCGTCAGCGGTGGTGGGACGGCCAGAAGTGGACCGAACAGTTCTCCGCGGCAGCTCCGCGCCACAGGCACCTCCGCACTTCTCCAACGGCCCGCACGTGATTGCGACGTCGGGGCGCGTGGCTCCTGTCCTGGGTTTCGTCGGTCTGGGGTTGGCGCTCATTGGCACGGTGCTCGCGTGCATCCCGGTGACGTTCGTCGTCGGTGTGGTCGTGCTGATCGCCGCATTCGTGCTTTCGCTGATTGGGCTGTTCAAGAAGAACGGGGCGAAGTGGCCGTCTATCGTCGGCATCGTCCTCGCTCTTGTCGGGGGTGCGATCGGGACTGTCGTGTCGCTTGTCATCGTCGCTGCGACCCTTGCGGGACCGACCGCACCGGTGACACCGACCGACGCGCCAATATCGACGCCCTCGGCATCGCCGATGCCCCCGACTGCCGGTGATCGCCCTTCAGCTGAAGAGATCGCAACTCAGTTTGAAATTCTCGCCAAAAAGGGCGGGATCGTCGGTTACGAGGAGGACCCGGACTTCTACCCTTGTATGGGGAAATTCATGTACGACTCGGATGTCTCAGATGAAAGCCTCTGGCTCATCGTGCAAGGTGAGGATCCGCTGGAAGTGGAGCGTGAATCGGCGGGAGAAGTGATCAAGGAAGCAACGCTTGCGTGTCAGGAATGAGCAGTCGTTCTTCGGAGATATGCCCAGCGAGTCAATGCTGCGCACTCTTGAACGGGTGGATTCGGAGCGCACGCGCTTGCCAGGAGTCGTCCGCGTCGGCGTCGGCTTACTGAGCCTCTCAGCGGTCACACGTAGGATGGATGGTCGCGCGGCGGTTGCTGCGATGACGAGGAGGGTGCGCGGATGAGCATGCCGGCTGGTTGGTACGACGACGGTTCCGGGCGTCAGCGGTGGTGGGACGGTCAGAAATGGACCGACCAATTCGCTTCCGGAGGCTCCGCGACGCAGACCCCTCCGCAGATCCCCAACATCGGCCCTGACGTCGCTGCGACGTCAGGGCGCGTGGCTCCGGTGCTGGGCTTTGCCGGACTCGGTCTCGCGGTCGTGGGCACGGTCCTCGCTTGTATCCCCGCCACATTCATCGTTGGCGTGGTCGTGTTGATCGCGGCGTTCGTGGTGTCGCTGATCGGGTTGTTCAAGAAGAACGCGGCGAAATGGCCGTCAATCGTCGGCATGGTCCTCTCGATCGTCGGTGGTGCGATCGGTACTGTTGTGTCACTTGTCATCGTCGCTGCGACCCTTGCCGGACCAACCGATTCACCCGGCCCGATCGATACTCCGTCATCGACGTCATCCGAGTCTTCGACTGCCGCGCCGTCGACTCCTCAAGAACCGTCTTCTGAGCGCCCAACTCCTGAGGAACTCGCGATCGAGCTCGAGATCCTGTCGAAGGAAGGTGGCATCGTCGGCTATGAAGATGACCCGGCTTTCTACCCATGTGTAGGGCAGTTCATGTACGACTCCGAGCTATCCGACGAGAGCCTTCGGCTCATCATGGAAGGCGATGACCCGCTCGACGCTGAGCGGGACAAAGCGCAGGAACTGATCGGGCAGGCAGTCTCTTCCTGCGAATCCTGATCCGCTCGCACAGTTCTCGTCGTTGGCCATGGGGAGCGCTCCCCATGGCCAACGAGGTGGGCCATAGGTACGATCGTCATGCGCATTATCGTTGGAGGGGGCGCGATGAACATCAAGTTGGTTCCGTTCGTCATGGCGGCGGACGAGGTCGAGCGGCAGCGGCTCGTCATTCGAGAGGCGTATGACACTCTCACCGAGTCGAAGGCTCAGCTTGAACGACTGAAGAGTGGGCCTGTGTCCGCGCTTTGGACGGAAGACGGAAAATCCGTCGACCTTGCAGCCGCGTTCACGTCGCGATACCAAGCGGCACTCAAGTGGCTCGAGGGTCTCGAGGGCGAGCTAGCGGAAGCCTCTGCCGCATTGGACATGGCTGTCGATGACGTCACCAAACTCGATGAGCAGCAGGCGCAGACTCACAACGCCTTCTATCGGAGGGCCGTCGGCAAGATCGAGCCGGGCGACACCGTCAAGGTTTGAAAGGAACGACTATGGGAGAGCACACCGATCGTCTGGACCGGCTTAAGGAAAATCGCTCGAGCTTCTGGTCCGAAAGTGTCCGCCTGGAACAGGCCCAGTCAGTGGGTAAGGCTGCGGCTGCCGTGAGCGTGGTGGCAAACGATGTGAGACGCGCCGCGAACATTGCCGGTTTCGAGGGCGGGCAGGGGTTGGGCGAGAAGATCGCCCAGAAGCTCCTCTCCATTCACAGTCGCCTCGCGGATTTCACTGAGTATCAGAAGCAACTCGGAAGTTTGATCACTCAGGCGCACGCAGAGCTTGAGAGCACCGCGAACGGAGTCGACGGTCTGCCGGGAACGGGACTGACATCCGAGCAGCAGAGCACGATCAACATGGCGTCCCAGACTGACAGCCCGGTGCAGGTGCGTCCCGGCGTCACGATGACATCGGCTGAAGCCAAGCAGTACTACCTCGACCAAGCGGCCGCAGCCCAGGAGGAGCAGGCCCGTCAGATGACCGCCGCGCTCGATGCGCGCCTTCAGGAGATCATCGACAGCATGCCGGCGACGGACTACGACGAGCCGGAGCCGACCGATGACCCCTCCGGCAACGACGGCCCCGGCAGCAACCCGACCGTGAACTACCCCGGAATCAACACCGGTGGCGGTGATGGTGGCTACGACGGCCCCGGCATCATCGGCAACAACGATGGCGGCGGGAACAACGGCACCGATAACAACAACGACAACAACAACGGCGGGAACGACGGTGACGACACCGATCCGCCCCGCGTGGTCGACCCGCCGCGCGTCTATCCGCCGGTGTACCCGCCCGTCGATCCTCCCGTGTACCCGCCGGGACCGCACGACCCCACGGGTCCTGGTGGCAACGGTGGCGGTGACGACACTCCGCGCATCGACGGCGAGATCGGCGGCGTGACCGGCGGTGGCGGCGGAGGAACCGGATTCCCCGGCGGCGTGACCGGAACGGTCGGCGGCGGTGCCGGCGGCCTCAGCGCAGGCGTCGGAGGATCACTCGGAGCCGCCGGTGTCGTCGGTGGTGCAGCGGGCCTTGCCGGTCGCCTCGGAGGCGGCGCACTCCTCGGAGGCGTCGGAGGCGTCGGAGGCGTCGGTGGCCTCGGCGGTGCAGGTGGCGTCGGCGGAGTCGGCGGTGTCGGCGGCGCTGGAACGGGCGCGGGCGCAGGAGGCGTCGTCACGCAGTCCGGTGCGGCGAACGGCGGACGCGGCGGCATGGTCGGCGGCGCAGCCGCGGGCGGCGGCGCCGGTGGCGGCAGCGACAAGCGCAACCGTCGTCGAGGCCAGGACCTGCTCGCCTTCGAGGTCGAGCCCGACGACGACCAGATCATCCCCGACCTCGGGGCCGCAGGATCCGCAGGACGCTCGGCATCCGACGGACGCGAAGAACTCGGCTGGTAACTCCAGCCCCACGAAGCGAGCCGCTCACCCTTCAGGGTGAGCGGCTCTCTTCGTCGTACTGAGCGGATGGCCGTACGGTTCAGACCGCGACGATCTGGATCACGCAATCGCCGACCTGCAGCGTCATCCCCGGCAGAAGTCCGAAACGCTGATGCGGCGTCATCGGCCCTGTGCGGCCGTCAGCCGTACGCAGCGACGAGCCGTTGCCCGACCCCAGATCCTCGAACCAGGCCTGACCATCGACGATGCCGAAACGACCGTGCGTGCGCGACACCGAGCGGTCACCGTCGGGAACCGCGACGAGCACAGCATCCGGATGCTCCCCCTCTGGCAGCCGCGGCGCGCGCCCGATGTACCCGAGTCCCGCGACCGGGACGGTCATGCCGTTGAGGAACTGCAGCGCGACGACCGCGCGCGGGGCCGGAATCGCGACGGGCACCTGCGGAACGGGCGCCTCAGCCTGACGGGCGGCCGAGCGAGTCGCGGGCACGCCCCCGGGAACCTGCGCGGACGCAGCGACGGAAGGCGGCACCGCGCCGACCATCGGAACCGAAGGAGCGGGAGACGTGGCGGCAGGCGGCACAGCCACGGGCGGCACCACTGCCGGAGGTGAGGCGACCGGAGGAACCGGCACCTGCGCGACAGGAGGAGCAGCAGTCACCACGGACGGCGCGACGGGCGCAGTCTGCGCCGGGACCTGCTGTTCGATCGCCGGAACCTCGACGGCAGGCGCCTGCAGCGGTGCGGGCCGCGCTCCACGGCCGGCGACACGTCGGTACGACAGCTCGGCATCGCCGCCCAATACGAGAACGTCACCCGGAACGAGGAAGTACGGACTGTGCGGGGTGAGCTCGGTCACACTGCCGCCGAGATGACGCACCGAGGCGCCGTTCGCGGAACCGAGGTCCTGCACCCAGAGTCGATCGTCCTCGACGCCGAAGGTGGCGTGCGTGCGCGACAGCGACCGGGTGCCGTCCGGCACCCGCACGAGGATCGCATCCGGGATGGACTCGGGCGCACGGGGCGCGCGACCGATGTAGCCGAGGCCGGTCGCCTCGATCACGGTGCCGTCGGAGAGCTCGAACACGGCGATGCTGCCCGCGTCGACAGGGTCCGACACCACGGCGGGCGTCGCCACCACAGGGTCCGGCGTCACGGGAGTCTGGCTGATGACACCCGGCGCAGCCGTGATCACCCCTGCTGCGGCATCCGGCCCGCTCACCCGCGCCTCGAGATCGGGCGCGAGGAACATGTCGTCGCCGGTCGTGAGAAGCGCCTTGCGCACGTCGATCATGCGCGCTCGGGCCAGGCCGTCGAGCACCCCGGCAGATGCGAGACCCACCGGAAGAAGAACCGGGATCACATGTGCGACGCCCATCACCAGGCTGCGCAGGAACAGACCGCGGGCACCCACGCTGAGGTCCTTGTCGCGCTGCACCGTGCGGATGCCGCAGATGAGGTTTCCCGGCGTCGCCCCGGTGTGCCCCTCCCACACCCATCCGATCGCCCACAGCTCGATCGCGGTCACGGCGACGAGCACGAGCGAACCGGTGAGGAACCAGACGGCCGTCGCGATGAGGGCGACGATCGCCACATCGATGAGATAGGCGCCGGCGCGCTGCCCCGCCGTCGCGCGGACACCGAGCGAGGTCGGGCGTGCGGGGGATGCCGACGTGCGCGGCTGCGGTGCGGGCGGGGCGATGGTCATGAGAAGACCTCCAGGATCTGCCCGGCGATGCCGGACCCGTACAGCAGTGCCGCCGGTGCCAGGGCGAGGAGCAGGCCCTCGACGATGTCACCGGTGCGCGACCAGCCCAGGGAACGCCAGTCCCGTGCCAGCGGGACGGTGAGCGAGGCGACGATCGCGCCGGCGACGATCACGATCAGGGCGACGAGAAGCGCGTTCACCTGCAGAGCGATGATCAGCTCGACGGCCGAGACCACCGCGACGACGGTGCCGGTGACGAGCGTCGCCGCACGGGCGATGCCGTCGCGCAGCATCCGCGAGGTGAGCAGGAAGTAGCAGCCGACGCCGAGCGCTCCACCGAGGATGCACCAGGTCTCGACCGACGGGCCGCCGACGGTGAGCACCGTGTACAGCGCCGACAGCAGGGCGAGCGCGCAGGCGGCGATGATTCCGGCCTCGGAGCGGCGTCGGGCGAGCTGGAACTGCCGACTCGCGGATGCTGCGCGACGGCATCGCCCGTGCGGCGACGCTCGTCACCGGCACCGTCGTCGCGGTGGTCTCGGCCGTCGAGCTGATCATCGCTCTGCA
>NZ_JBJDRJ010000057.1:0-16413 GCF_044987415.1 Microbacterium sp. ZW T5_45
TCCCGCGTTCGACGATCCGTAGGAGACGGATGCCGCCGCCCCCGGTTGCCCTGTCACGGAGAGCGTGTAGCTGCCGAGCACCTTGATGCCGAGGACGCTCACCAGGTAGTTCTTCTGCATCCCCGCGAACGACAGCGGAGCGGCCGTGGGCGTGGTCGGAGTCGTGGGTGTGGTGGGTGTGGTGGGAGTGGTCGGTGTCGTGGGAGTGGTCGGCGTCGTCGGGCCTGTGGGCACGGTGGGGTCGGTCGGAGTGGGACTCGTCGGATCCACGGGCCCGGTCGGAGCATCCGGCCCGGTCGGCCCCTTCGGGTTCGACCCATCCGTCGGCGCTGTCCCGGCATCCGCCGCGTCGTCGCCGGTCTTCTGGTCGTCCTTCTTCGCGTCGTCGGTCTTCGCGTCGTCCGTCTTCGCGCTGTCGCTCTCTGAACCCTCGGAGCCGCCGTCCTCGTCGGTGACGGTGTCAGCCGCGGGTGAAGATCCGTCATCAGCGGGGGTGTTGCGGTCCGCGTAGTTCGACACCGGAGCGTTCGCGAGAGCCGGGGTCTCGCCGCCACCCGTGGTGACGATGCCCGCCGTGATCAGCGCCGCGCCGCACAGGACCGAGCCGGCCGCGAGCAGCGTGCGACGCCGCGTCCACCCGGATGTCGGGCGATGCGCACGGGCCACGGGCGCGGCGGTAGGCAGGCCGCCAGGCGCGGATGCACCGGCATTCGCCACGGGGCCGCCGCTCACGGCATCCGCCCCGGGGCTCGTGTCGTCCCGCGCCTCGCTCATCGTCGTCGCCCTCCCTCGCTGGCACTCCGGCCCGCCGCGTCGCATCGGCTGTTCACCGATGGCGTCAATATACCGGGATTCAGAGAGCGGGTGAAGGCTGCTGCTCGACGGAGCGGATGCCGCGGCGACGTCCGACCCATACGACGAGGGCGGCGATCCCGATGATCACCACGGCGATGCCGATGACGTACATCGTCACCTCGCCTGGGCTGATGCGGTGCCAGTTCAGGAACGGATACGGGAACCACCACGCCTCGCCGGTCGATGGCGAGATCACTGTGTGCGAACGGAGCAGCGTGTACACGACCCAGACGATCGGGAAGAGGGCCGCGATCGTCACCGCGCTCCATCCGAGGCGACGGCGGCGCGGCGCGAACAGGACGTCCGCGAGCATGATCAGCGGGATCACCACGTGCAGCACTTCGTTCGACCAGGGCACCGTCGCGCCCTGGGGAAGAGGGAGTCCGCGCAGCAGTGCGTTGTAGACGATCCCGGTGACGATCATGTAGGTGCTGGCGCAGACGAGCAGTACGGCGAGCCAGCGGGGCTCCGCCGCCGCATCGCGCGTGCGCAGCCCCCAGATGCCGCCGATCGCGAGGGCGACGGCCGCGATCACGTTCGACTCGATCGTGAAGAAGCTGAAGAAGTTCGCGATCACGGTGGGCAGATGACCCCCGTACGGGGTCGGCGAGTCGATCGCGATCTGCAGTGTGAGCGCCAGTTGGGCGACGATCGCGGCCGCCGCGAGGGCCGCCGATGCCAGTCGTGCGTAGGGCCACCAGGTGTTCATGAGTCCTCCGCGCGTCAGCGTAGCGGCATATTGCCAGGTTCGCGCCGGTCTACCGGCGTACCATCATGATCGCGCCGCGAGGGGACCGTGGGCGCGGAAGTAGGGAACCAGCATGACTGATGTACAGGTACCTCTCGAAAAGCGGCTGGGGCCGTTCGAGATCCAGGGACTACCGCTTGCCGATCAGATCTTCGAGCTCGTCGGCGGGGCCATCGCCGAGGGGGTGATCGAGCCGGGCGAGCGCGTCAATGACAAAGAACTCGCCGCCGCGCTCGGCATATCCCGAACGCCGGTCCGTGAGGCGCTGCAGCGTCTCACCTGGATCGGACTCGTCGAGGTCTCGCCCAGCCGTTACACCAGGGTGACCGCGGTGACGGACGAGGTCGTCGACAGCACGCTCGAGCACTTCGGGATGCAGGCGAGCATCGCCCTGCGCCTCGCGCTCCCGCGGATGAGTGACGATGACCTCGACGGCGCTCTCGCCGTGCTCGACCGGATGATCGCAGCGTCGTCGGAGGGCGACTCCGATGCGCTCGCCGTCGAGTCGCAGGCGTTCCTCGCGTTCCTGGTGGAGCGCTCGGGGAACCCGGTGTTCATCCGCTCGACCGCCGAGACCAGCCTCCTGGTGACGCGCAACCTGCACCACCTGCAGCAGGAGGGCGATGCAGCTGAGCGCCGCACCGCCTGCTTCCGCGAGGTGCGCACGGCGCTCGCCGCCCGCGATGCGGATGCTGCGGAGCACTGGCTCCGCGCTCCGCGCGATCTCTCGGTCGGCCTCGCCGCCTGATTCGGCTCTTCTGAGCCGAAGGCTCCTGACGCTCCGACGCGGCAGGAGCCTTCGGCGTGCCCGGCGACAGCTCACCCGCGGCCCGCACCCGTAGCCGCCGGGCCCGCGCTCGCCGCCGGGCCGCACCCGCCGACGCCCCGCGCTCGCCACCGCCCCGCGCCCCAGACTCCGGCACACGGCCGACGCCCCCGCTGAGCTACGACGCCCCCGCTGATTTACGCAAATGAACGGGGGCGCCGTAGGCCGGCGGGGGCCTCGACTGTGCTCTGTGAGCGGCGAACTCAGTGGACTCGCGTATCGGCATATCGCTAGGTTGACTTACGAGTGCGGAATTTCATGCGTGGCGGAGGACACATGGCTGAGAGGGTTGACGGAAAGATCGAGACGACGGAGAGGGGTGGGCGTCGATTCCGGACGCCGGGTCTCAGCATCCAGTCGAAGCTCCTCATCATGCTCCTGGCCGTGAGCCTCGTCTCGTCGATCATCGTCGGTGCGATCGGGTTCCTCAACGGCCGGCAGTCGCTGCACGACGCCGCGGTCGACCAGCTCATCACCATCCGCTCGATGCGCGCCGCCGACATCACCGACGCGATCGACTCCGTGAAGCGCGACGCCTCGTTGCACTCACGCAACCTCAGCGCCCAGAACCTCTCGACCGCGGTCAACCAGGGTTTCGAGGACCTGCAGCAGCGCGAGGTGACGCCGGAGGAGAGGGCATCGCTCGAGGAATACTACGCAGGCACCTTCATCCCCCGGCTCGAATCGCGCACGGGTGACCAGTACGGAGACAGCGCGTTCATCCCCGAGTCGAATGCCGGGCAGTACCTGCAGTCGCAGTTCACCACCCAGAACGCCGACTTCGACGCCGACTACGACGCCCTGCTCGCCGACAACGATCTTGGTGACGGCTCCATCTACGCGACAGCGGCTGAACGGTATGGCGACTACTTCACCCGACTCATCAACGAAGCCGGCTACGAGGACGCCCTGCTGCTGAACCTCGAAGGTGACGTCACGTTCTCGGCGTACAAGGGGCCGGAGCTCGGCACGAACCTGGCCACGGGCCCGTACCGCGACTCCGCGCTGGCCGAGGCTTACGCCGGCGCGATCGCTACGAACTCGGTGAGCACCGTGGTCCTCACCGACTTCGAGCGATGGATCCCCTCGCTCAACGTGCCGACTATGTGGGTCGTCTCCCCGGTCGGCAATGACAGCGCGATCACCGGAGCCATGGCGTTCCAGGTCTCGATCGATACGATCAACGACCTGACCACAGGTTCCGAGGGCTGGAAGGCGCAGGGACTCGGTGACACCGGCGAGGTCTATCTGGTCGGCCTGGACGATCTCATGCGCAGCAGCTCCCGCAGTCTCATCGAGCATCCTGAGGGATACGAGCAGCGCGCCATCAACGGCGGCACCCCGCCCAGCGTCGCGAAGAGGATCGTCGAGGTCAACGGCACCGTCCTGCTGCAGCCCGTGAAGACCCAGGCCGTCGCGGATGCGCAAGCGGGCAAGGTCGGCACCACGACGGGCACGGATTACCTCGGCGGCGACAGCGTCACGGCGTACGCGCCGCTCGAGATCGACGGGCTCGACTGGGTCATCATCGCCCGTATCGACTCGGCCGAGGCCTTCGCGCCGGTGACCGATTTCACCCGCACCGTGCTCCTCTCGCTGCTCGGCATCCTGCTCGGAGTGTCATTGCTCTCGCTGCTGCTCGCGCAGGTCTTCACCCGCCCGATCCATCGGCTCGTCGGAGCCGTGCACCGCGTCGCCGAGGGTGATCTCGACGTGCAGGTGCCGCGGGGCGCGCGCGACGAGTTCGGCGACCTCGGCAGTGCGTTCAACGACATGGCCTCGAGCCTGCGCGTCAAGCAGGAGCTCATCGACGAGCAGCACGCCGAGAACGAGAAGCTGCTGCTCACCCTCATGCCCGAGAGTGTCGCCGCCAAGTACAAGCAGGGCGAGGAGGCGATCTCCGAGGCGCACGAGAACGTCTCTGTGGTGTTCGCCGAGCTCATCGGCTTCGACGAGTATGCGCGCGGACTCAGCGCCGAGCAGGAGATCGGCGCGCTGAACACCCTCATGCGGGGCTTCGACGAGGCCGCCGAGAAGGCGGGGGTCGAGAAGGTCAGGACGCTGCGCGGCGGCTATCTCGCGTCGTCCGGCCTCATCGTCCCTCGCGTCGACAACGTGCGCCGCAGCGTCGAGTTCGCGAAGAACCTGCTCGGCGTGATCGAGAGGTTCAACGCCCAGAACGGCACGTCGATCGGCCTCCGGGCCGGTGTCGACACCGGCACCGTGACCAGCGGCCTCGTCGCGCGGACGAGCCTCGCCTACGACCTGTGGGGCGACGCCGTGAACCTCGCCTATCGGGTGCGCTCGGTCAGCGGCGAGCCCGGCGTCTACGTCAGCCAGACGGTCTACGACCGAACTCGCGAGATCTTCACGTTCACCGAGGCGGGAACCGTCGACACGCACGGCGCGACCGAGACCGTGTGGAAGGTGGCCTGACATGCTCGACGGGGCGTTCCGCGACGGCTGGGGCTGGTGGGTGATCGCGCTCGCGGTCGGCGTTCCGGTGCTGCTCGTCGTGCTCACCGAGCTCATCAACCACCTGCGCAGGCGGGACAGTCCGGTCGCCGGGCCGCTCCGTCTGCTGCGCAACGGGGTGATCCCAGTCGGTGCGCTGTTCGCGCTGCTCGCCTTCGCGATCCAGTCGCCGGCAGATCAGGTGTGGACCCGCGTGGTCGCGACGGTCTTCGGCTTCCTCGTGATTCTGCTCGTACTGTCGTCGTTCAACGTCGCGGTGTTCGCGAATGCCGCCGAGGGATCGTGGCGCCGCCGCATCCCATCGATCTTCCTCGAGATCGCCCGGCTGGTGCTCGTCGCGCTCGGTCTGGCGCTGCTGTTCTCGTGGGTGTGGGGCGCCGACGTCGGCGGCATCTTCACCGCGCTCGGCGTCGGATCCATCGTGATCGGTCTCGCGCTGCAGAACGCGGTCGGCGGCGTCATCTCGGGTCTGCTGCTGCTGTTCGAGCAGCCGTTCAAGATCGGTGACTTCCTCGACACCGGCGGTGTCAAAGGACGTGTCGTCGAGGTCAACTGGCGTGCGGTGCACATCGACACCGGGTCCGGCATCCAGATCGTCCCGAACTCCAATCTGTCCGGCGCGTCGTTCACCAACCTCAGCGAGCCCGAGGGGCCCTTCTCAGCCGAGGCATCCGTGAAGTTCGCCACCGACGACCCGCCCCACGAGGTGATGGCGCTGCTCGTCGAGGTCGCCGACGCCCTGCCGATGCGAGCGCGCGAGCGCGCCTCGGTCAGCTACTCCGGGGCGGGTGCGTACGGGGTGTCGATCCCCGTCGCCGGACCCGCGGATGCCGGGCGCGCACTGTCGACCTACCTCTCCTGGCTCTGGTACGCCGCCCGCCGCCGCGGCTTCGCGCTCGACGGCGATGCCACCGATCCGCTTGCCGAGCCCGGTCGTCTGGTCGAGGCGCTCGAGGCGGTGTCGGGGACGCTGCATCTCAAGGACGACGACCGCGAGGCGCTGCTCGCCACCGCGCACCTCGAGCGCTACGGCGTCGGCGAGGTCGTGCTGCCGTCGGGCGTCGTGCCCGACGAGGTGCGCGTCGTCGTCACGGGCAGGGCGGTGCTCGCGCTCGATGTCGATGGAGGCCGCGTCGAGTTCGCGACGGCCGAGAAGGGCGACATCATCGGCCAGACGGCGCTCACCCGCGAGCGCTCGGTCGCGGTCACGGTCGCCGGGGAGATCCTCACAGTGGTGGTGTTGCCCCTCGCGACCGTCGATGAGTTGATCCGCACCCGTCCACGTCTGGCCGCCGAGATCGGTGAGTCCCTCGAGCTCAAGCGCTCGCTGGCCGCGGAGCGGCTCGCCTCGATCGAGCTCACTCGCGGCCCGCGTCCGTAGGCGGCCCGCACCCCGAACCCGTCCGCACCCCCGGCGGCCCGCATCTCGGGCGGCCCGCTCCCCCGGCGGCCCGCATCCGCCTCCTCGCCGCGGTCGACGCCCCCGCTGAGCTACGACGCCCCCGTTGATTCACGTAAATAGGCGGGGGCTCCGTAGGCCAGCAGGGGTCTCGGCGCAGTGTGCCGCGTGCCCGCCCGCGCGTGCGTGCCCGCGCCTGCGTGCGTGCGCGCGTGCCGTGTGCTCACCTGCCGCGCGGCGCCAGCCGCGAACGGATGCCGCGAACGGATGCCGCGAACGGATGCCGCGAACGGATGCCGCACAGCGCTCATCCGGGCGCGCGACGCGCCTTCGGTAGGATGGAACCGCCCGCAGAGGGCCAGCTCATCAGCCGGTGCGAACCCGGCGAAAGCAAGGGGGAGACCCATGCCAGGAATCGTGATCGTCGGCGTCCAGTGGGGCGACGAGGGCAAGGGAAAGGCCACCGACCTGCTCGGTGAGCGCACCGATTGGGTCGTGAAGTTCAACGGCGGCAACAACGCCGGTCACACGGTCGTGGTCGGTGATGAGAAGTACGCGCTGCACCTGCTGCCCTCCGGCATCCTGTCGCCCGGTGTCACTCCCGTCATCGGCAACGGCGTCGTGATCGACCTCGAGGTGCTGTTCCACGAGCTCGAGGCGCTCAGCGCCCGCGGCATCGACGTGTCCCGGCTGAAGGTCAGCGCCAACGCGCACATCATCACTCAGTACCACCGCACGCTCGACAAGGTCACCGAGCGCTTCCTCGGCAAGCGCAACATCGGCACGACCGGCCGCGGCATCGGCCCGGCCTACGCCGACAAGATCAACCGCGTCGGCATCCGCGTGCAGGACCTGTTCGACGAGAACATCCTCCGCCAGAAGGTCGAGGGCGCCCTCGAGCAGAAGAACCACCTGCTGGTGAAGGTCTTCAACCGGCGCTCCGTGACGGTCGACGAGATCGTCGATGAGCTGCTCTCCTACGCCGAGCGGCTGCGTCCGATGGTCGCCGATACCGGCTACGAGATCGCCCAGGCGCTCGGCCGCAACGAGGTCGTCGTCTTCGAGGGCGGCCAGGCCACGATGCTCGACATCGACCACGGCACCTACCCGTTCGTGACCTCGTCGACGGCCACGGCCGCGGGCGCGGCATCCGGATCCGGCGTCGGACCCGGCGCGCTCGACCGCATCGTCGGCATCGTCAAGGCCTACACCACGCGCGTCGGCTCCGGTCCCTTCCCGACAGAGCTCTTCGACGAGAACGGCGAGTGGCTGCGCAAGCAGGGCTTCGAGTTCGGCACCACCACCGGCCGCCCGCGCCGCGTGGGCTGGTACGACGCCCCGATCACCCGCTACGCGACGCGCATCAACGGCATCACCGACCTCGTGCTCACCAAGCTCGACATCCTCACCGGGCTCGACGAGATCCCGGTCTGCGTCGCCTACGACGTCGACGGTGTGCGCTTCGACGAGGTTCCGGTGAATCAGACCGACTTCCACCACGCGACGCCCGTGCTCGAGAACTTCCCGGGGTGGAAGGACGACATCTCGTCCGCCCGCACCTTCGAGGACCTGCCGCAGACCGCGCAGGACTACGTGCTCGCGCTCGAGAAGATGAGCAACACGCGCATCTCGGTCATCGGCGTCGGCCCTGAGCGCGACCAGGTGATCGTGCGCCACGACCTGCTCGACTGAGTCCGTCGTGACGCGGTTCTGGCTGGGCGGGTACGGCCCGGCGATGGGCGGCGCGGCCGACGGCATCGGCCTGCTGGCAGGTGATGCGGATGCTGCGACCGCGCTGAGCTACCGCGGCGCCGTCACCTCGACGCCCTCGCCGTCGTGGCTGGCGCGGCATCCGTCGCTCGACGTCGTCTACGCGGCGCTCGAGGGTGACTCGGCGGTGCAGGCGTTCGCGCGCACCGGGGAGACCGCGCTCACCCCGCTCGGCGAGCCGGTCGAGGCCGGACAGTTCGTCTGCCATGTCGCGGTCGCCCCGTCCGGGCGGTTCCTCATCGCGAGCTGCTACGGCGACGGCCGGGTCGTGCGCATCGGGATCGACGCCGAGGGGCGGCTGATCCCGGATGCCGCGAACAACGCCGCCGAGCTGCGGGCCGCGCTCCTCGGGGAGCCGTTCGACGCGGCGGCGCCGGCGGGCGTCGCGGCGGCGGCATCCGACCGCTACGCCGGCGCGCTCACGGCGACCGGCGAGGCCCGCGTCTCGCACGCGCATGCGGCGGCGTTCCTGCCCGACGGGCGCATCGCGACGACCGACCTCGGCTTCGACCTCGTGCGGATCTGGCGTCCGTCTGCGGGTGTGCTGACGCTCGATCACGAGGTCGTGCTGCCCGAGGGCGTCGGCCCGCGGCACATGGTCGTGCACCCCAGCGCGCACCTGCACGTCGTGACCGAGTACTCGTGCGAGGTCTTCACGCTCGCCACGGG
Organism: Microbacterium sp. ZW T5_45; assembly: GCF_044987415.1. Lineage (NCBI taxonomy): Bacteria > Bacillati > Actinomycetota > Actinomycetes > Micrococcales > Microbacteriaceae > Microbacterium > Microbacterium sp. ZW T5_45. The sequence continues at coordinate 8,743 of NZ_JBJDRJ010000057.1, forward strand.
GCCCGACGGCACGTGGGGCGTGGTGTCCGCGGTGCTCGCGAGCCCCATCGCCCAGGTCGGAACCGACTTCCCCGCCGAGCTCGCGCGCAGTCGTGACGGGCAGATCCTCTACACCGCGCTGCGCGGCAGCAACACGATCGCGGCGCTGCGGGTGCGCGGGTCGGGCGAGAGCGTGGAGTCGTTCGCGCTCTCCGACTCCGGTGTCGACTGGCCCCGTCACCACCTCGTGTTCGAGGGCAAGCTGCTCGTCGCCGGGCAGCGCTCCGACAGCATCGCGCTGCTCGATCTCGACGAGCGCACGGGCGCGCCGCTCGGCATCCGGCACCAGGCGGCGGCTCCGGCGCCGACGCATTTCCTGCCGGTGCGCTGAGGCACGGGTTCCGGGCGCGCGGATCGTGTCCCTCGCTCCGGTCGCCTCGCGCCGGTCGCACCTTCAGAACTCCGGAGAAACAGCGGTCGGCGTGCCAGGGGAGGGTTTTCTCGCGGCCTGCTCCATGGTTCTTCCGGAGTTCTGAAGATCGTGTTTGACCTCAACCTTTGTTGAGGTTCTACGGTCGAACCATGACTCTCGACACCGACAGCGTGCCCACGACCGCTCCGGCGAAGGGGGTGCTGAGCCGCGACTACCTCTGGGTCACCATCGGCGCGTGCGCCCTCGTGTTCCTCGGCGCCTTCGAATCGCTCGCCGTCACGACCGTGATGCCCGTGGCGAGCGCCGATCTCGACGGGGCTCGCCTGTACGCGCTCGCGTTCGCCGGGCCACTCGCGACCGGCGTGATCGGCATGGTCGTCGCCGGGAACTGGGCCGACCGACGGGGCCCGGTATGGCCGCTCTACGCCTCGGTCGCGCTGTTCGTCGTCGGGCTCTTCGTCGCAGGTCTCGCCCCCACCATGGAGATCCTCGTGCTCGGGCGCTTCGCGCAGGGCCTCGGCAACGGCGGCATGATGGTCGCGCTCTATGTCGTGGTCGCCCGCGTGTATCCGCAGACGCTGCATCCGGCGATCTTCGCGGGCTTCGCCGCGGCCTGGGTGATCCCCTCGCTCGTCGGGCCCACCGTGGCCGGCGCGGTGGCCGAGCTGTGGAGCTGGCACTGGGTCTTCCTCGGTGTCGTGGTGCTGGTGATCCCCGCGCTGATCATGGTGGTGCCGGCACTGCGCGGGCTCTCGCACGCAGGCGATCCTTCGACCCCCTGGGCACTCGGGCGGATCGCCTGGTCGGTGCTCGCCGCGGCTGCGGTGCTGGCGCTCAATCTGGCCGGTGAGGTGCCCGGTCTGGGCCTCGCGCTCGCCGCGGTCGGCATCGCCGTCGCGCTGATCGCCGTGCGTCCGCTGTTGCCGGCCGGCTCTCTCCGCGCGCGCCGCGGACTGCCTGCCGTGCTGCTGCTGCGAGGGCTCGCCGCGGCCGGCTTCTTCGGCGCTCAGGTCTACATCCCGTACCTGCTCGCCGAGCGCTATGACGCGACGCCGACGATCGCCGGACTCTCACTCACGGGCGGCGCGCTCGCCTGGTCGGCCGCCTCCGGAGTGCAGGGACGCATGGGCGAGCGCCTGTCGAGCGCGATCGCCGTGCGGATCGGGTCGGCGCTCGTGCTCGGCGGCATCCTCATCGCGCTCGCCGCGGCGGTCCTCACGGCGCACGTCGTGGTCATCATCGTCGCCTGGGTCGTCGCCGGTGCGGGCATGGGGCTGATGATCCCGCGGACCAGCACGCTGACGCTCGCCCTGTCGGCGCCCGAGACCCAGGGCTTCAACAGCTCGGCGCTGACGACGGCGGACTCCTTCGGCAGCGCGCTCGCCCTCGCCATCGCCGGCGTGCTCTTCACCGGTGCCGCAGCCCTCGCCGATCCGTTCGTCGTGGTCTTCGTGTTCGCGGCCGTGGCCGCGCTGGCCGCTGTGCTCGTGGCTCCGCGGGTCGCGGTGCGGTCGAGGGACTGAGCCGGCGCGTACCCCAAGGGGAGGCTCCAGCTTCAGAACTCCGGAGATTCCCGCAGTCATGTCTCGAACAGGCGCATTCTGCAGATCGAGCGGCGGAATCTCCGGAGTTCTGCTGCCAGGGCCCGCCCCACGACCCGCCCGGTCGCACCCGGCGGGAACACGCACCCCGTGACTCGACGTTGCTTCTGAGCAAGACTGGGCGCACAGCCCAGCGAGCGCCCGATGCGAGCGCTCGGCACGATCGCAGAGAGGCACGACATTGAGCGAGCAGACCAACGAGTACGACCTGATCGTCCTGGGTGGAGGGCCGGTCGGTGAGAACGTGGCCGACCGCGCCGTGCAGGGCGGGCTCACTGCGATCATCGTCGAGAGCGAGCTCGTCGGCGGCGAGTGCTCGTACTGGGCGTGCATGCCCTCGAAGGCGCTGCTGCGCTCGGCCCAGGCCGTGCGCGCCGCGCAGCACGTGAAGGGGGCGGCCGAGGCGGTCACCGGAAAGCTCGACGTCGCCGCGGTGTTCGCCCGCCGCGACTCGTTCACGAGCAACTGGTCGGATGACGGCCAGGTGCGCTGGCTCGAGTCCGCGCACATCGACCTGGCCCGGGGGCACGGACGCCTCACGGGCGAGCGCGAGGTCACCGTGACGGATGCCGAGGGTACGACCCGCGTGCTCACGGCCCGTCACGCCGTGGCGATCAGCACCGGATCGGATGCCGTCGTGCCGCCGATCCCCGGGCTCCGCGAGGCCTCGCCCTGGACGAGTCGCGAAGCGACCAGCGCAGAGCAGCTGCCGGAGTCGCTCGCGGTGATCGGCGGCGGCGTGGTCGCGGTCGAGATGGCGACGGCCTATGCCGCGCTCGGATCGACCGTCACGCTCATCGCGCGCAGCGGTCTGCTGGGTGGCATGGAGCCGTTCGCGGGCGAGCGCGTCGCCGACGGGCTGAAGGAGCTGGGCGTCGACGTGCGACTCGACACCGGCACGACCTCGGTGAGCCGCGACGGCGACGGCGTGCGCATCGAGCTGTCGGACGGCGCGACGGTCACGGCATCCGAGGTCCTCGTCGCGACCGGACGCTCGCCCCGCAGCGGCGACATCGGACTCGACGTCGTCGGCCTCGAGCCCGGACGCTGGATCGAGACCGACGACACTCTGCGGGTGCCCGGCGTCGACTGGCTGTACGCGGTCGGCGACGTCAACGGCCGGGTGCTGCTGACGCACCAGGGCAAGTACCAGGCGCGGGCCGCGGGCGACGTCATCGCGGCGCGGGCGCTCGGCGGCGACGTCGACGACGCCCCCTGGGGTCGTCACGTCGCCTCGGCCGATCGCGCCGCGGCGCCGCAGGTGACGTTCTCGTTCCCCGAGGTCGCCTCGGTCGGCCTGACTGAGAAGCAGGCGACGGATGCCGGACACAGCGTGAAGGTCATCGACTACGACCTCGGCTGGGTCGCCGGTGCGAGCCTCTACGAGGATGGCTTCTCCGGTCAGGCGCGCCTGGTGATCGACACCGAGCGGGACGTCGTGCTCGGCGCGACCTTCGTCGGGCCCGAGGTCGCGGAGCTCGTGCAGACGGCAACAGTCGCGATCGTCGGCGAAGTGCCGATCTCGCGTCTCTGGCACGCGGTGCCCGCCTACCCGACGATCAGCGAGATCTGGCTGCGTCTGCTCGAGGGCTACGGGCGGGACTCCGCCTGAGCGGGACACGGTGGAGTCTGTGGTCGGATGCTGCCGCCGACAAACCGTTCGCGCACCCGCTCCGAACACCACCCGAATGTTTCCCACATTGACGCGCGGGACGGCAACCCCCGTGCCGATGTCGGCGACCTCTTATACGCTCGAACCCACATCCGAGGAGGCAGGACCATGAAGGTTGTACTCGCAGGAACCGTCATCGCCGAGGCCGAGCAGGACGACCTCATCCGCATCGAGGGCAACTGGTACTTCCCGCCGGCATCCGTCGCCGAGGGGGTGCTCGTCGAGAGCCCCACCCCGTACACGTGCCCGTGGAAGGGCGAGTGCCAGTACTTCTCCGTGCAGGCCGGCGGAGAGCTGCACAAGGATCTCGCCTGGTCGTACCCCCACCCGTATCCGAGCGCCTTCGACCGCGTCGGCAAGGACTTCTCTGGGTACGTCGCCTTCGACGCGCGAGTGCAGATCTCCGAATGACCTCCGTCTGCCGGCGCCGTGGTGCCGATGTCCGACTCGTCGATCGACCGACTGGAGAACAGCCATGATCGAATTCCGCAACGTCACCAAGCGCTTCCCCGACGGGACGGTCGCGGTGAACGACTTCAGTCTCGTGCTGCCGTCGCGAAAGACGACCGTATTCGTCGGATCATCCGGATGCGGCAAGACCACGCTCCTGCGCATGATCAACCGCATGGTCGAGCCCAGCTCCGGCGAGGTGGAGATCGACGGCGAGAGCGTGCTGGGCGGAGACCCTGTGAAGCTGCGCCGCAGCATCGGCTACGTCATGCAGAACTCCGGCCTGATGCCGCACTTCACCGTGATCGACAACGTCGCCACGGTGCTGCGCCTGAACGGAGTGCCGCGCAAGGACGCGCACGAGCGCAGCCGTGAGCTGCTGAAGACGGTCGGCCTCGACCAGTCGCTGGCCGAGCGTTATCCGAGCCAGCTCTCCGGCGGCCAGCAGCAGCGTGTGGGAGTGGCCCGCGGCCTCGCGGCCGATCCCAACATCCTGCTGATGGACGAGCCGTTCGGCGCCGTCGACCCGATCGTGCGCGCCGACCTGCAGCAGGAGACCATCCGCCTGCAGCGCGAACTCGACAAGACGGTGGTCTTCGTCACGCACGACATCGACGAGGCGTTCCTGCTCGGCGACCAGGTCGTCATCCTCGACAAGGGCGCGCGTGTCGTACAGGTCGGCAGCCCGAGCGAGATCATCGAGAACCCCGCCGACGACTTCGTCGCGGCGTTCATCGGCGCCGACCGCGGACGCCGGGCGCTGCACCTGAAAGAGACTCCGCACGGCACGGTCGTCGTGGACTCGGAGGGTCGCACGCAGGGAGCGATCGTGTCGGCACCGGAGCGGGTGGACGGTCCGATCGCGGGTCCGGATGCCGCGGCGCTGGATGCTGTGGGTTCTGATTCCGTGCAGGGCGGGCTCACGTGAACTGGGTCGTCAACAACCTCGACACGATCCTCGAACTCACGGTCGATCATCTGCGGCAGAGCATCATCCCGATCGTGCTGGGCTTCGTGCTCTCGCTGCCGTTGGGCTGGGTTGCCTGGCGGTTCCGGCTCGTCCGCGGACCGATCATCGTGCTCACGGGCCTGCTCTACACGATCCCCTCGCTGGCCCTGCTGATCCTGCTGCCGTCGCTGGCGGGATACTCAGCCCGGAGCGAGACGAACCTGATCATCGCTCTGACCATCTACGCGATCGCGATTCTCGTGAGAGGTGTGTCCGATGGTCTCGATTCCGTCGATGACGGTGTCCGGCAGGCTGCGACAGCCACAGGTTTCGGATCGTTCCGTCGATTCTGGGCGGTCGAGTTCCCCCTCGCAGGTCCGGTGATCCTCGCGAGCCTGCGCGTCACAGCGGTGAGCACGATCTCCTTGGCTACCGTCGGCATCCTCATCGGCATCACGAATCTCGGCTATCTGTTCACGAACGGCCTCGACCGCCGTATCATCGCAGAGGTCTTCGCCGGCATCATCGCCGTCGTCGTGATCGCACTCGTCATCGATCTTCTCCTTCTCCTCCTTGGGCGCGCACTCATGCCATGGACACGAGCGGCGACGAGGACCAAGGCCTCTCCGGCGCGCACCCCCGTGGGGGCGCCCGCATGAATCTCTTCGTCGATGCGTTCGCCTGGATGTTCGCGCCCGAGCGGTGGACGGGCAATTACGCGTTGCCCAAGCTGCTGGGTGAGCACCTCGTGCTCACCGGGGTGTCCGTGCTCATCGCTGTCCTGATCGCCGTGCCGCTCGGCTGGCTCATCGGGCACACGGGTAAGGGTCGCGAGATCGCCGTCGCGGTCTCGGGCGCCGCCCGCGCCATCCCCGCGTTCGGCCTCATGGTTCTTCTCGTGCTCCTGCTCGGCGTGCTGCGCGTTCCCGAAGCCGCGATCACGACGTTCGTGCTCCTTGCGATCCCATCGCTGCTCGCCGGCGCATACACAGGCCTCGAAGCCATCGATCGCCGGGTGCTCGATGCAGCGAAGGCCATGGGCATGACCGGGTGGCAGGTGTTCTGGAAGGTCGAGGTACCGCTCGGTCTGCCGTTGCTCGTCGGAGGTCTCCGCTCCGCTCTGCTGCAGGTCATCGCGACTGTCACGATCGCCGCCTACATCGGTCTCGGCGGTCTCGGTTTCCCGATCATCCAAGGGATTCCGCTCCAGCGCTTCGACCAGGTGCTCGCAGGAGCGATCATGGTCGCCCTCCTCGCGCTGATCGTCGATCTCATCCTCGCGATGGCCCAGCATGCCGCTGTTCCCCACGGTCTGCGCACATCGAGTGCGACGAAGCGCCGCGCTGCGGAACCCGTCGCTCCCGAAGCAGCCACCGCCTGACAGCGGCCACACGTCTGATCGCATCCGTCCAGCCAGAATCTCTCCGCATAACCCGTTCCGCCCCCATAGCCCGCTCCATCCACACAGCCGCACCACTCCGAGCACCACCCGGAGCACCCAGAGAAGAGGAAGTCCATGTTCACCACTCGAGGCAAGCGTTCCGTCTTCGCCGTCGGCCTGGTCGCCGCGGCGGCCCTCGCCCTGTCGGCGTGCAGCAGCAGCAACCCGCTCGACGCCCCGTCCGAGTCGTCCGAGGGCTCCGGCTCCGGCGACGCCATCGTCATTGGCTCGCAGGCGTACTACTCCAACGAGATCATCGCCGAGATCTACGCGCAGGCCCTGGAGGACGCGGGCCTGACGGTCGACCGTCAGTTCAGCATCGGCCAGCGCGACGCGTACATCCCCGACGTCGAGTCCGGCGCGATCGACATCTTCCCCGAGTACTCCGGCAGCCTGCTGGAGTTCCTCTCGGACGACGAGGTCACCGCGACCAGCCCCGACGACGTGTTCGCGGCGCTGCAGGACGTGCTGCCCGACTCGCTCACCGCTCTCGACTACGCCGAGGCGACCGACCAGGACTCCTACACGGTGCTCAAGAGCTTCGCCGAGGAGAACGGTCTCGTCGAGATCGGCGACCTCGCCAAGGTCACGACGCCGCTGACGATCGGCGCCGCGCCCGAGTTCGAGCAGCGTCCCTACAGCCCGACCGCCGCGAAGGAGGTCTACGGCGTCGACCTCGCGTTCTCGGCGACGGGAGCGACCACGCTCGACTCGCTGCTCGCCGGTGAGATCCAGGTGGCCGACATCTACACGGCCGACCCCGCGTTCGAGACGAAGGACATCGTGGCCCTGGAGGACCCCGAGAACCTCATCATCTCGTCGAACGTCGTGCCGATCGTCTCGACCGACATCGCCGACGAGGTCTCCGATGTGCTGAACGCGATCAGCGCCAAGCTCACCACCGAGGAGCTCGTCGCCCTGAACGTCAAGAGCACGGTCGACCAGGAGTCCTCGGCCGACATCGCCAAGGCATGGCTGACCGACCAGGGTCTCATCTGACACCCCCACGTGTGAGGAAGTGCCCGGCCCCTGGAGGGGCCGGGCACTTCTGCGTTCGGCGGCGCTGCGCTGCGCTGGGCTGCACTGCGCGGCGCGCGCTCGCTCGCCCGCCCGCCCGCTCGCACAACGCGGCGCGCAGTGCAGCCC
>NZ_JBJDRJ010000058.1:0-15758 GCF_044987415.1 Microbacterium sp. ZW T5_45
CTGCTGCACCGCCCGCCACGCCCCCGGTACCGCCGTCCGCCTCCGGCTGGGCCGCCCCCGGGGCGGGAGACGGGCCCGCATGACCCTCCGCTTCGACGACGTGGTCGTGCCGGACGGCGACGAGGTCAGGAAGTGGGCCGAACAGGAGCTGGCGGACCCCAAGTACGCGGATGCGAAGCCGACGTGGTTCGACCTGTTCGCACGCGACGTCCTTCGATTCATCGGCGACCTCTTCAACGGCAACGCGGCGGGGGGTCTCGGCCCGGGTGGGCTGATCGTCGTCTGTGCGATCATCGTCGCCGCCCTCGTCGTGGCGCTGATCGTCTGGGGCCGCCCGCGCGCCCGCCACGCCGTCCACCGACCGATGACAGGACTCCTGGGTGCCGACGACGACCGGACCGCTGCGCAGCTGCGAGCGGATGCCGAACGCAGTGCTGGCGCGGGCGACTGGGACGACGCCACTGTGCTGCGCTTCCGCGCACTCGCTCGAGACCTCATGGAGCGTGATCTGATCGATCCCGCTCCCGGAGCCACCGCGCAGTCGATCGCGCGCGATGTCGGTGCCGTCTTCGCCGCCGAGACGGCGGCCGTGCGCTCGGCCGCCGTGTCGTTCGACGACGTCCGGTACCTCCGGCATCCGGCGACGCAGGAGAGCTATCAGACCCTGGCCGCGACCGACGATCGGCTGCGCGCGCTGCGCCTCGCGGCGGTTCCGGTATGACGGATGTCGCAGAAACGGTGATCCCGGCATCCACCGCCGAGCGCCCCGCTCGCAGAGCCCGCCTGATGAAGATCGGCGGCTGGGTCGTCGTCGCCGCGATCCTCGCGCTCGGGACGTTCATCGCGGGCCAGTTCACGGTGTCGACCCCGGTTACCGGGGCCCTCGATCCCGAGAGCGTCGGCGACACGGGATCGAGGGCGATCGCCGAAGTGCTCCGCGACCAGGGCGTCGACATCGAGGTCTACCGCTCGCGCGAACAGGCGCGAGCCGCACTCGACGACGACACCACGCTGGTGCTGACGAATCCGGCCACGCTCACCGACGACGCCCTGGATCGGCTGCTCGAAAAGGCCGACCGTGTGGTCTTCCTCTCGGCGAGCGCTCACCTTCTCGAGCACCTCGGTCTCGGATCACCCGCGCCCGTCGCACCGGCACCGGGTGCAGCACGCTGCGACGTCCCGGAGTTCGCGGAGGTGGGCACGATCCGCGCCGACCGCGGCTTCCTGCCGGATGACGGGGTGGAGGGATGCTTCGGACAGAGCGACTCCACTGCCGTTCTCGTCTCAGAGCAGAGCGGCACGCGGGTCTCGGTCGTCGACGGCATCCGCCTGTTCAGCAATTCGTCTCTCACTGAGAACGGCAATGCGGCGCTCGCCGTCGCGCTTCTGGGCCAGACCGGGAAAGTGGCCTGGTATGTGCCGTCCTTCGACGACACCGACATCGACGCGGTGACCGCGGATGCGCTCGGCGATCTGACTCCGCCCTGGGTCACACCCGCGATCCTCCTCCTGATCCTCGCCGGGGGTGCCGCAGCGCTCTGGCGCGGCCAGCGATTCGGGCCGCTCGTCGCCGAGACGCTGCCCGTCACGGTGCGCGCGTCCGAGACGATGCACGGCCGTGCCCGGCTCACGGCCAAGGCCGCGGACTCCTCGCATGCGGCGCAGGCGTTGCGCGACGGCAGTCGTCGACGCCTCGCGCGACGGCTCGGCCTTGCGGTGAATGCCTCCGGCGACGAGATCGCGGATGCCGCCGCCGACCGATTGCGTGTTCCGCGGGGCAGCCTGCAGGTGCTCCTGGACGGGCCGCTCCCCTCGGACGACTCCGTCCTGATCGCCATGGCTCGTCAGCTCGGCGAGTTGGAGACGGCCGTCGAACGCTCCGCGCCCACCCCCGGCAGAGAATCATGACCCACGCCATCCACACGGAAGTCGAGACCGCACGTGACATCTGAGAACTTCACCGACGGCCAATTGCGCGCCGCCATGCACCGGGTACGCGGAGAGGTCGACAAGGCCGTCGTCGGCCAGGCGGGAACGGTGACAGGGCTGCTCGTCTCGCTCCTGGCGCGCGGGCATGTGCTGCTCGAAGGCGTACCCGGGGTCGCCAAGACCCTCGTGGTCCGCTCGTTCGCTCGGGCCCTGGGTCTCGACACGAAGCGCGTGCAGTTCACGCCCGATCTGATGCCCGGTGACGTCACCGGGTCCCTCGTCTACGACGCCCGTACCGGAGAGTTCGACTTCCGTGCGGGGCCCGTGTTCACCAACATCCTGCTCGCGGATGAGATCAACAGGACACCCCCGAAGACGCAGGCCGCCCTGCTCGAAGCGATGGAGGAGCGGCAGGTGTCCGCAGATGGCGTCAGCCGCCCGCTCCCCGATCCGTTCCTCGTCGCTGCGACGCAGAACCCGATCGAGCACGAGGGCACGTATTCGCTGCCCGAGGCCCAGCTCGACCGGTTCCTCATGAAGCTCGTGGTGGGCATGCCCGAACGTGACTCCGAGGTCGCGGTGCTGCGCAAGCATGCCTCCGGGTTCTCCCCTCGCGAGCTCACCGGTGTCGAGGCCGCGGTCACCGCCGAGGAGATCCGTGCGGCGCAGGCCGCCGCGGCGCGCGTGGAAGTGACCGACGACGTGCTCGGCTACGTCGTCGATCTCGCCAGAGCCACTCGCCAGTCCCCATCCGTCGAACTCGGTGCCAGCCCCCGTGCCTCGACCGGGCTGCTGGCTGCGGCGAAGGCGTGGGCATGGCTGAACGATTCGTCCGCCGTGACGCCGGATCACATCCAGACCATGCTCGTCCCCGTGTGGCGTCACCGTCTGCAGCTGCGACCTGATGCGCAGATGGAGGGCGTCACGGCCGATGCCGTGCTGACCTCGGTCGTGCAGCAGACCAGGGTGCCGATCTAAGTGTTCGTCACCGGTCGTCTCGCCATCGCGGTCGGCGTCGGGGTCGTCCCACTGGTGCTCGCCGGTCTCGCGGGCTTCTCGGGGTACGCGGCGCTGGGGATCTGGGCCGCCCTGTGCATGGCACTCGTCGCCGTCGACGCGGCCCTCGCCGCCGACCCCGCGGCCGTGACCGTGACCCGCCGCGTACCCGCACGGGCCCGTATCGGCGAGTCGATCACGGTGAGCGTGGCCCTGCAGAACACCGGCGGACGCACTCTGCACGCCCTCATCCGCGACGCCTGGCCACCCACCGCAGGCGCCGACGGCGTGCGACCGCGGGCCACGATTCCTCCCGGGGAGCGCCGTCGTGTGGAGATTCCGCTGCGTCCCCGCCGTCGCGGCGAGCTGCGGAACGAGTTCGTGATGATCCGGTCGCAGGGCCCGCTGGGCATCGCGGGACGACAGGCGAAGCACCGTGTCGCCGGTGCGATCCGCGTGCTGCCGGCGTTCTCCTCGCGCAAGCATCTGCCGTCGCGTCTCGCCCGGCTGCGCGAACTCGACGGCAACACGAGCATCCAGGTGCGCGGGCAGGGCACCGAGTTCGACTCGCTGCGCGAGTACGTGCGCGGCGACGACGTGCGCTCCATCGATTGGCGCGCCACCGCGCGGGCGGGCACCACGATGCTGCGCACCTGGCGCCCGGAGCGCGACCGGCACGTCGTCATCCTCATCGACACCGGACGCACCGCGGCCGCGCGTGTCGGCGACGGCACGCGCGTGGATGCCGCCCTCGAGGCGACCCTGCTGCTCGCCGCCCTCGCCGCACGCGCAGGCGATCACGTGCACCTGCTGATGTTCGATCGAGTCGTCCGTGCCCGAGTGACGGGAGTCGAGGGCAATTCGCTGCTCCCGGCGCTCACCGACGCGATGGCTCCCGTGCACGCCCGGCTGCTGGCCACCGACTGGACGAGTGCATTCGCGGCCGTGCGCAGCCTCACGACGCGTCCGTCGCTGATCGTCGTGCTGACCGCGCAGGACGCCGCGGAGTCGGCGAGGAGCTTTCTCGGCGCGTTCCCCGACGCGTCGCGATCGACGACGATCCTGGTGGGTTCGGTCACGGATGACGGGATCGCCGACCTCGCACGTCGGCACGACTCCCGTGAGGACGTCTACCTGGCCGCGGCCGCCGAGCGCACGATGCGGGATGCCGAGAACGTGGCGGATGCCATCCGCCGGGCCGGCGGTGAAGCGATCGCTGCCGATCCCGAAGCTCTGCCCCCGAAGATCGCCGACCGCTATCTCGAGCTCAAGGCCGCCGGACGACTCTGAGTTCCGCGACTCTCAGCCGGCGAGCAGGCGCGGAGTGCCGGCCTCGTACTCCACGAGGTCGCCGCTCTCGCCGCGCTGAGACGCCCGGCGTCCGACCACGAGCATGTAGATGAGGAACACCGCCAGCGCGGCTGCCCCGATGCCGATCTTGATCGGCCACGGCAGCGACCATCCTGTCACGAAGCCCTCGACGAGACCTGCGAGGCAGAGCGCGAAGATCAGGCCGATCGCGACGGTGGCGAGCGCCCGCCCCTGGGCGGCGAGCGATTCGCCCCTGGTGCGCTGTCCGGGCGCGACCCACGACCAGAAGAGGTGCAACCCGGCAGCCGCAGCGACGAACAGGCAGGTGAGCTCGAGCAGACCGTGCGGGAGGATGTAGAGCAGCATCACCTCGCCCTGGCCATGGGCGATCATGATCCCACCGGCCTGGCCGACCGAGATCGCATTGTTGATCATGGTGAACACCGGCCAGACGCCGGTCACTCCGAACATCACGCACTGCATGGCGAGCCAGGCGTTGTTGAACCACACCATTCCCATGAACTCCGCCGCCGGGTTCTCGGTGTAGTACCCGGTGAAGGACTCATCGGCGTACTGCTGGAGCATGTCCGGCGGGCCGAGCGTCGCGACCAGCTCCGGATCGCTCGAGATCCAGAACGCGGTGCCGAAGGCGATCGCGAGGAACACCACGGCGATCACGAGCGTCGTCCAGCGCAGCCGATAGAGCGCGGCGGGGAGCTGCAGCGTGAAGAAGCGCAGGAAGACCGTCAGCACGTTGTCCGACGCGCCGGTGAGCCGCAGTCGCGACCGGATCAGGATCGTCGACAGATAGGCGCCCTGCGGGGAGTCGCCGACCGAGGTCTTCAGGTCGGCGAGATCGGCGGACGCCGCGCGATAGCGGACGATCAACTCATCGACGCCCGCGCCATCGAGACTGGCTCGACTCAGCTCGTCGAGCCGCTCCCACTCGGCGCGGCGCGCATCCGTCAGCGCATCAGCATCCACCTGATTTACTGTACTCATGTCCGCGCCGATCGATGAGTCCGAAGAGCTGCTCTCCGGCGAGGCTGTGGCGATCGACGCTCTGCCGCTCGGGTTCATGCTCCGTGCGGCGGGATCGCTGATCGACATGGTCGTCGGCCTCGTCGTCTACGGACTGCTCGTCTTCATGGCGCTCTGGCTGAGCTCGAACGGACTGTTGTCCGAGGCGACGTTCCGCATCCTGACGATCGTGGCCCCGGTCGTGAGCTTCCTCGTGCTTCCGCTGACGGTGGAGGTCGCGCTCAAGGGACGCAGCCTGGGCAAGCTCGCCGTCGGCGGACGCATCGTCAGGGCGGACGGTGGTGCCATCGGCTTCCGGCACTCCTTCATCCGGGCGATGCTCGGCGTCCTCGAGATCTACATCACGCTCGGATCCGTGGCGGTGATCACGGGCGTCTTCGCTCCCCGGTCGCAGCGACTCGGTGATCTCGTCGCCGGCACCTACAGCCAGCGCGTCCGTACGCCGCGGCTCGTGCCCCGCGTCCCTGTGCTGCCGCCGGCGCTGGGGGGCTGGGCGCAGATCGCCGACGTCGCCCGCCTTCCCGACCGCCTCGCCCGACGTATCTCGCAATTCCTGCAGAGCGCACCGAACATGGTTCCTGCGGCTCGCGAACGCGTCGCTCGCGAACTCCTCGCAGAGGCGACCCCGTTCGTGTCGCCGATGCCCGATGCGCCGGCCGAGCTCGTTCTCGCTGGCATCAGCGTCCTGCGTCGGGAGCGCGAACGCCGCGCGCTCGAGAAGGCAGACGACCGAACGGCCCTACTCACCGGCCGCCGCGTCGGCGTGTGAACACCGAGAGGTGACGCCTCAGGCGCGCAGCGCCTCGTGACGGATCACGAGCCAGCCCGCCGGCATCGACAGCCGTTCGGTGTGCAGCGCACAGAGGTCATGCGCGTGCGGATGGCGCTCCCATGCGAGAGGACCGAGGGCGGCCATCTGGTCGTGATAGTCGTACGTCAACGTCGCCACGGCCTCACGCGCGCAGCCGACCTTCGAGCAGAGTCGTTCGTCCATATCCCCGTCAGGCTACGACCGCACCGCGGTGCGAAGCGGATGCCGCGCCGCATGCTCCAGACGTCCTAGACTTTTCCCATGCATCGACGTCGCGCCGCTCGCGCCTCCGCTGCTCCGCGGCGCGGAGCCCGGCACGGCCGCCACGGCAGGCTGGGTCGCAGCGACGTCGTCCGGCCGCCCCTCGCTCCCCTCGACGGACGGATCGACAGATTCGATCTGGCCGTCGGTACGGCCGTGGAGTTCCTCCGGGGAACCTGGACCGAGCTCGAGGACGTGCGCTTCGAGATCGGTGCGATGCCGATGCGCGAGACGGGTGACGAGGTGCCGCGCTGGTATCTCGATCGCGAGAATCGGCGCATCGTGCTGTTCCGACTGCCGATCGAGCGGCTTCTGCCGCCGGGACACGACGACGCGGCGCATCGCCGAATGGCCATCGAAGGAGCCGTCTTCCGAGCAGCAGCCGAATACGTCGGCCGTGAGCCCTGGGATCTCGGTCACGACCACTGATCCCCGTCACCGGCGGCGTTCAGGGATAGACGACGATGCTGTTCTCGCCGCTGGCCGGCGGCCACACCGGCCATGCTGCGAGGGCGCCCTTCGCACTCATCGTGACGGCCGCATGCACCGCACTCGACGTGGTGAGCGTGTAGACCGTCTGCGGATCGACGTCGACCTCGAGCGAAGACCCGGCGGGCACGGTCACCTGCTCGGGATCTCCCCCATCGGTCGCCTCGATCGTCACGGTCGCGTCCGTGTCCTCGTCGTTCGTCAGGTAGAGCGCCGCCGCGGGCCCTGCCGGCACGGCGACGAGAACCTCGTCGGTGAACTCCGGCGCAGGGGTCGCCCACGCGAAGTCGCTGCCGGGACCACCGCCGTCCTGCTCCCTGACAGCCGCGAGCACGGCGACGTCGGCATCGACCTCCACGCTGTACATGCCGGGGTCGAGGGATGAGAAGCCGACTTCGACAGGGAAGCCCTGCTCGAGCTCGACGTCGAAGGTGGACGCGACAGCGGAGGATCCGATCTCGCGGACGGTCACTGTGGCCCTGGCGTCGTCACGGGGCGCCATGAGGCGCAGCACGGCCGATGAAGCCCCATCGCCGTCGTCCTGGACGATCTGCACGGCGGGGATCACGGGATGACGCTGGGGGGCGGCGACGGCGTCGACGAGGTCGACCCCGACCGGGTCCAGTGTGCGCACGAGGCTGGTCTGGAGCACCGCGCGCACGGGTGATCCGGTGGCCTCCACGTGCACCACCGGCGCGGTCGCGCCCGCCGCCACAGAGGCCAGCGGCACGACGATCTGACCGCCGGCGGGGACGACCTTCGTGGTCGTGCCGGGGGTGTCGCTGTACGACGTCAGAGTCACCGACGACGGAACGGCGCCGGGGTTGGTCAGAACGACGAGGTCGGAGGAACCGGTCTCGACGGTGCCGCCGACCAGCCACGACTCCGTCGCCGCCTCGCGGCACGGCAGGGCGGCGAAGCCTGTGAGGTCGTCCGCCGTCAGCGTCACGGACTCGGTTGCCGCGATCAGGGGCGCGGTGCGATCGTCGGGCGCTCCAGTGAGGCGCCGCACCTCACCGGCATCCGCCAGGTCGCCTGCCGACAGCAGGGTCGTCTCCGGTTCTGCGCCGATGCTGCCGGTCGTGAACTGAGGAGAGCCGGCGGACGTCTGCTGCAGAGGGTTCGCCGAGTCGCGTCCGATCGCTCGTGCGTCGCCATTGCAGACGAGAACCGTGTCTCCGGGGAGCGGGGTCACCTCGGCCTGTGCGGGCTCATGCATGACTCCGGGAAGCGGAGCGCTCACGGCGAGGACGGTCCCGACCACGCAGGCCGCAGCCACGAGCGCCCCGACGAGCATCCTGACTCCGGTCGTCGCTGCCCTGACGCCACGCTTGTCGCTCATCGCTGGTCCTCCGTCGCTTCCGGACGCGGATCGTCCGACGGCTCCGTCGTCGTCTCCGCTGAGGCGGTACCCGTGTCTGAGGCGGTACCCGTGTTCTCGGTCGCGGTGCTCCCCGCGTCCGTTTCGGGCTCCACCTCCGAGGTACTCGGCGATTCCGGCCCGGCAGGATCCGGCGCTTGCGTGGCATCCGGCACATCTGCGGCATCCGACGTCTCCTCGCTCGTCAGCGCCGCGAGCTCATCGCGCTCGAGATCGACCTCTTCGGCGTGACGCGGGAGGACGAGGGGCTCGTCCGGGGCGCGGCCGACGATCCGAGAGCGTGCACGCGCGGCCCGGCGCGACGCGCGTGTCGGGATCGCGAGCAGCAGCGCGGCGAAGACGACCACGAGCTGCACGGTGGCGACGAGGTGCCCGGTCGCACGCACGGCCGCCGCGGGCGCAGCCCGCGTGATCTCGTCGTCGATGCTCCAGAGCTCACCGCGGCTCGTGGTCCCCGCCTGCACGAATCCCGCGCGCTGATTGAGAGAGGTCACAGCCGACGTGCGCAGGTTCCTGGCACGGTCCCCCTCGTCGTGCACCTCGGCGAGCAGGATGTTCCGGATGCCGAGCGCGGTGAGTTCATCGACGGCGTCGAAATCACGGGCGGAGATGAGGTCCACGGAGAGCGCGGTGATGTCGGTGCCGACGATGTCCGTCGCCGTCGAGAGCAGCGTCGATTGGGCTCCGAGAGTCTCACTCGCTCCCCAGACGACCTCGGCCGAGAGCCCGCCGTCGTTCTGGGGCGTGAGCACGAGCGTTCCCACGGGATGCTCGCTGCCCGCCTGGGCGACGACGAGAGCCGGCAGCGTGGACGTCGGCCCATCGGTGAGGACGGAACGATCGGTGTGGAACGCCAGGAGTGCGGGGGCGGCGCACACCACGAGGGCGACCGAGGCCGCCAGGGCGGCGATCGTGCGCACCCGCGGCGCGGTGAGCATCGTGTCGAGGGTCACGAGCGCGGCCCCCACGAGACCGATCCAGGCGAGGCTGAGTCCCGCTCCGGGCCAGATCGCGACAGGGGCCCCCTGCGCGAACGACACGAAGACTCCCACGGCGAGGAACGCGGTGGCGAGACCTGCGGCTCCGACGAGCAGCAGGGTGATGCCCGCACGCCAGCGCGGCGCGACGGCCGCGAGCAGGGCCAGCAACGCCAGCGGGGCGAGCAGCACGCCGGCCCACGAACCGAGCTCGACGCCGGTCAGAGCGGTCCATCCCGCGAAGTCGGTGGAGGGGAAGCCGGTGGCGAGCGCGAGACGACCAGCGGCATCAGCCGCGGCCCGCGGTCCGGCCCAGACGGCCCCGGGGTCGCCGAGCAGCGAGAGGAGATCACCGGTGCGGAGGTGGCGGATGACGAGCGGCGCGAACATCGCGATGGCGGGGATGGGGATCCACAGCAGGCGGGCAGCGCCGCGGACCCGGCGTCCGGCGAGGGTGATGATGATCGCCACGACCCACAGCACGAGGAGCGCGGGCACCAACGACGGCGAGCACGCCGTGACCGCGGCGAACACGACGGATGCCGCACCAGCCGCTCCCCATGAGCGGTGCGCGACGACGGCGGAGTGGAACAACCACGGCAGCAGCAGATGCACGAGCACACCGGTGGGGCGGCCGTCGACGAGAGCGACGAGGAACGTGGGGGCGAGTGCCCAGACGATACCGGCGAAGATGCGGAGACCGGAGCGGTCGGTGACCCGCGTCGCGGCGAACCAGCCTCCGAGGACGGCGAGCGGAAGAGCGAGGATCCAGAGCAGGACCAGCGAGAACGAGGGCCCCCCTGGCCAGAGCGAGCCGAGCACCGCGACGACCGCGGCGAACGGGTCCGCGGGTCCGACGAGGTCTACGCCGACGCCCCGCAGCCCCCATGTCGCATCGTCCCACAGAGCAGCGACGGTCGAGCGCAGCGGCAGCAGGGCACCTCCGCCGAGCGCCGGCCAGGCCAGGAGGCTGGTGAAGCTCGCGACGCTGACGACGAGGGCGCCGAGCACGGCCCATGCTCCACCGCCTCCGAAGAAGTGCAGTTCGCTGACCGCACCGCGTTCACTGCCGTGGCCGTCGTCGAGGCGGCGACGCAGTTCCGCGCGTGACACGCGCAGAGGTGCGATGCTCGCCCAGCTGCCGGTGCGGAAGGACCGGATCGCTCGGCGAGAGCGGCGGATCGCCCCGAAACGGAACATCGCGGTCAACGCTGCACCCCATTCGGGGAGCACGGCCTCCGGACGCTTGCCGACCAGGTGGGTGATGGACCGCCAGAGCGCGAGCGGCAGCAGCGTCAGCCAGTGCAGCGGCAGCACGATCGCGGCGGCGTACGCGAGTCGGCGATGCAGCTGCGCCACGCGGGTGATGTACGCGCGCTTCGCGCGGCCGTGCGGGAGAGCCGCAGGACCATCGTCGGTCACGGACACGCGGGCGGAAGGAGTGAGGACGACTCGACCACCGCCCAGACGTGCACGGACCCCGAGGTCGAGCCCCTGGTCCGCACCGAGGAGGGCGGGATCAGGGCGCAGAGCGTCACGTACCTCTCCACGGATCAGCAGCCCGCGGATGTCGGCACCGAGCGCTTCGTCGCGCCCATCGTGCTGTCCCTGGTCGAGCTCACCCGCGGCGAGCTCGACCGAGCGCCCCAGTGAGGTCATGCTCACTCCGAGCGAGACGATCTCACGGTCGTCGTCCATCGCGACAAGTTTGGGGGCGACGATCGCCGCGGACGGTGAGCGCTCGAGGCTGCCGACCAGCCGCTCGAGGGCGCGCGGGTGCGGGGCGGTGTCGTGGGCGAGGATCCAGACGGCGGTGTTCTCGAGGACACGCGGCCGTGCGAGTTCCACCGCATCGGCGAACGAGGTGCCGCTGCGCGTCTCGATGATGCCTTCGACGGATCCGGCCACGATCTCGCTCGCGCGCGCGCTGGAGGCGTCGCCGCACATGACGAGGGTGATCGCTGCGAGCGGGGTCGACTGCGAGCGCAGGGCTTCGAGGGTGCGGAGCAGGTGAGCACGGGCCGTGGATCCGGGGCGCGCGACGATGATGGCGTGAACTCGGGCTGGCATGACGTGGTCAGCCTAAGCGCGTGCGTGCGGCGATCCGGTCAAGCCCGACGGCGTGGCCGCGAAGCGGTGCCGTCCGGAGCGTCGCTGTTCGAGCCTCAGCCGGCTTGGCGCTTGAGCTTGCGGCGTTCGCGCTCGGAGAGTCCGCCCCAGATGCCGAAGCGCTCGTCGTTGTTCAGCGCGTATTCGAGGCACTCGCCACGGACTTCGCACGAGGTGCAGATGCGCTTTGCGTCACGCGTGGACCCGCCCTTCTCCGGGAAGAAGGCTTCGGGGTCGGTCTGCGCGCAGAGCGCGTCGCTCTGCCAGCCGAGAGTGTTCTCCTCGTCGGCATCCGCCCGTCGAACACCAGGGACTCCGAGGTTGACCGGATCGACGAACCAGTTCTCGGGTACGTCTGAGCGATAACCCGTCATGTCTCTCCCTCCAACCCTTCGTATCCGCCCCCCGGCGGGCCGTGCACACCTAATTACACCCGTGTGATTCGGTTCGGTCAAGTCGGGGATCGTAAACCCTCAATACCCTGTTGAATGTTCTTGACCGGTTCTCGGCGTGTCGCGATCAGCGCCCCGGGGTCGCGAGGAAGACCTCTCCCTCACCGCGGAGGACGATCCTGTCCTCATCCGCCGAGGCGAACAGGGCGGCGCCCACCGGGATCGAGCGTTCCGCACCGTCGGCCCCCGTCGCAGCGACCGCACCGGCGGTCGCGAGCACCATGGTGGGCCCGTCGATCGCGACGGGGAAGTCCTCGCCCGCGAGCGAGACGCGTCGCAGGGCGAAGTCCGGCACGTCCACCGGGTACTCGGTGACCGCACCGGCCGTGTCGGGGCGCAGGATCGGGACCTCGCCCGGGGTCGCGTCGAGCACGGCGAGGAGCTCAGGCACATCGATGCGCTTAGGCGTGAGACCGCCGCGCAGCACGTTGTCGCTCGCCGCCATGATCTCGACACCCAGCCCCGCGATGTAGGCGTGCAGGAGTCCCGCCCGCAGGAATACGCCCTCGCCACGGCTGAGCACGATGTAATTCATCAGGAGCGCGACGATGACGCCGGGATCGCCCGGATAGGCGTCGGCGATGCGTGCGACGGCCTGCAGCGTCTCGCGCCACTCCCCCGGAGCGGATGCCGCAGCACGCACCGCGTCGATGATCGGTGCGATCTCGGCCTCGCCCGAGAGCAGCCAGCCGATCGTCGATCGCAGCACGTCGCCCTCACCCTGCAGGTGCTCCCGCAGCGACGCCACCGCGCCGGCATCGAGGGCGTCGAGGAGCCGGAGCGTGTCAGCGACCGGACGCAGCCCGCTCAACGACTCGAAACGATCGCTGAGCGCCACGATCAGTTCGGGCTTGTGGTTCGCGTCGCGGTAGCTGCGGTCGGGGTCGTCCATCGCGAGCGGTGCCTCGCGCTCCCATCCGGCCTGCGCCTGGGCGACGGTCGGGTGCACCTGGATGGACAGCGGCGATGCCGCCGCGAGCAGCTTCAGCAGGTACGGGAGCTCTCCCCCGGTCACCGCGTCGAGAGTGCCGCCACCGTCGACATCGGCCGGGTCGCCCGGGTGATCCCCGAACCAGACCTCGGCCTCGGGAGCCGTGGACGGCTCCCTGCCCTCGAGCGCGGCCAGGAGAGAACGGGATCCCCAGGCGTAGTCGCGGGGGGTGTTCGTCAGGCGGATCAGCATGTCCCCAGCGTAGAGGTGCGGCTGCGGTCGATCCTCGCACGTTCAGGTGCGACGATCCCTGCGCGCGGTAGCCTGAACCCGATGGCGCAGTACACGAAGCATCCGGTCGCCGCCCCGCCCACCGCGCCGCCGCGCGAGTCGACGGGGCATCTGCTGCTGCGCGGATACGTGATCCTCGTGCTGTTCCTCGTGTTCGCGCACTCCGCTGTCTACAACCTGCTCGGCGAGGACGGCGCCGCCGCCGTGATCGGCGTCTTCCTGCTCGCGACGCTGGGGATCGGCGTCCCGCTGCTCGCGAGGAGTCATCCCCAGCCCTTCGCCTGGCGGCGGCTGCCCTGGGCAGCGGTGGGATACACCGCCCTCGCCCTCCTCTCCCTCGCGTGGTCGCAGTGGCGCAGCGCCACCATCATCACCTGGCTGCTTCTGGCGACCGTGACCGTGACGGGGCTGTTCGTCGCGCATGTCCTCACGTGGCGCGAGATCGTGCGGGCGCTCGCCTCGGCGTTCAAGTGGATCCTCGGGCTGTCTCTCGCACTCGAACTGTGGGTGTCGCTCGTGATCCGCGGACCGCTGCTGCCGAACTTCTTCGATCGCCCCGAGGGGAAGGTCGACGCGCAGTGGTACTGGGTGCGGGACAATCTGTTCGACGGCGGGCGGATCCAGGGCATCGTCGGCAACGCGAACGTGCTCGGCATCATCAGCCTGTTCGCCCTGCTGACCTTCGGCGTGCTCTTCGCGGCGCGGGCGCGCTGGCGCACGACCCTGGCGCTGTGGATGCTGCTGGCCGCCTACTTCCTGTACCGGACCTCCTCAGCCACCGTGCTCGTGTGCGCGGCGGCCGCGGCTGTCGTCCTCGCGGCAGCCCTGCTGATGCGTCGGGCCGAGGCCCCGCGCAGCCGTCGGGGTCTCTACGCGCTCTTCCTCGGCGGCGGGGCGCTCGCGGCGGTCGCGTTCTGGGTCTTCCAGGCACAGCTGTTCGCGCTCGTCGGCCGAGAGTCCGACCTCACCGGTCGCTCCGACAAGATCTGGGCGAAAGTGCTCGAGCGCGCCGCCGAGCATCCGATCTTCGGCAACGGGTTCTCCAGTCCGTGGGTCCCCACGGATCCCGCGTTCGACCGGTGGATCGAAGATCACGGCATCACGGTGTTCCACGCGCACAACATGTGGCTCGACGTGCTCATGCAGCTCGGCGCCGTCGGAGTCGTCGCCATGGCGATCGCCTACGGCAGCCTGCTCTGGCGCTCCTGGTTCTTCGCGGTCGATCGTCCGCGCTGGGACCTGCGGGGCGACCGCGAGTTCTCGCCGCTCAGCCTGCTGCCCGTGCTGTTCACCGTGGTGCTGCTCGTGCAGGGTCTCACCGAGTCGACCCCGATCATGCTCTGGGGCTGGCTGCTGTTGATCCTGCTGTCGTTCAAGCTCAAGTCGACTCCGCTGATCGGAGTGGGAGAGCGCGAACAGGTGATCGAGAACGGCCGTCCGCCGCGGCGGGTCCCGTGATCGCTGAGCACGGCATCCGTCGCCTGCTGGGTTCGGCGGAGATGGCGCGTGCCTACGCGGTGACCGTGCTCGCCGCCGTCTTCTCGTCGTACGCGATCGCTCGGATGTCGTCACAGGTGACGCTCGCGACGATCATCGGGCTGCTCTGCGTGGTGGGCGCGGCGATCCTCTGGGTGCGCCGCGAGGAACTCTCGCTGCTGCGTCTCGCGCCCACCTCGCTGCTGATCTTCCTGACCTGGGCACTCGTGAGCCTGGTGTGGACGACCGACAAGGGCGACACGGTCGCCGGCTGGCTCGCCCTGGTCGGCTACGGGTTCCTCGCGATCGCCGTCGGCCATCTCCGTGACACCCTGCAGACGGTCCGTGCGCTGGGAGACACGCTACGGGCGCTGCTCGTGGTCTCTCTCGTGCTCGAGATCCTCTCGGGCATCCTCTTCGACATCCCGTTCCGCTTTCTCGGCATCCAGGGGAATCTCGCGGTCGGCGGACCGGTGCAGGGCATGTTCGGCAGCCGCAACATGCTCGGCTTCGTCGTCGTGATCGCGCTGATCACGTTCGTGATCGAGTGGAGATCCCAGTCGGTGTCGGCACGGTTGGCGATCCCGTCGATCTCGCTCGCCGCGCTGCTCGCAGTGCTGTCGTCGTCTCCGACCGTGATCGTCCTCGCGGTGTGCGTCGGAGTGACCGCGGTCGCACTCACGATCGTGCGGCACACGCCCGCGGAGAGGCGTGGTCTCGTGCAGGGCGTGCTCGCGGCCCTGGTGACCATGGCACTGATCGCAGCGTTCTCACTGCGACACGCGATCATCCGGCTGCTGGACGCGGGTTCGGACTTCTCGATGCGCGGGTCGCTGTGGAACATGATCCTCGACTACACGCCGCTGCATCCGGTACAGGGATGGGGCTGGTTCGGCGCGTGGCGGCCGGCTGAGTATCCGTTCTGGAACATCAACTTCAAGCTCGACGAGCACCACGCGAGCGCCCTGAACGCGTACTTCGATGTGCTGCTGCAGCTGGGAGCCGCAGGGCTCGTGCTCTTCCTGCTGCTCGGCGGCGTGGCGATCGTGCGCTCGTGGCTCGTCGCGAGCGCACGCCGCTCGATCGTCTACGCATGGACGCCGCTGATGCTGGTCGCGCTCGCCGTCGAGTCGATGTTCGAGAGCTTCACGATCGTCGGCGCCGGCTGGTTCATGCTCGTGCTGTGCGCACTGCGGGCCGGGCAGTCGCGCTCGTGGCGCGAGAACATCGACGCCGCGAACACCGGGGTGATCCCGACGTTGCACGCGGAGCGCTGAGCGGGGGCTTCAGGGGAATCGGGGCG
>NZ_JBJDRJ010000059.1:0-15667 GCF_044987415.1 Microbacterium sp. ZW T5_45
ATCAGAGACCGAACGGCGAGCAGCACTACCCGCCTGGATGCACTTCTACAATCATCACAGGCGCCACTCCGCCATCGGAGCCCCACCCATCAGCAGGCTCAACAACCTGCCTGGACATCACAACTAGGCGACCCGACAAGACGACATCAGTCGAACGCGTGAAGCCTGGCGATCGCTGCAGTGATCGCCGCCGCGACCGAAGACCAGTCGTGGACGATCTGCGCATAGTCGAATCGGAGAGTCTCGTATCCCAGAGCGGATGCCGCAGCATCCCTGACCCGGTCCCGATGCATGTGCGACGGCGACTCGTGGTTCTGTCTGCCGTCGGCTTCCAGGATGAGGCGACCTCCGACGACGAAGTCGACCCGCCCGACGTTCGGCAGTTCGACCTGACACTCGAGACTCACTCCGAGCAGGTGCAGACGAAGGCGCAGAAGGGACTCCAAGCCGCTGTCCGCATCCGTGCGCGCGAGATCGATGAGCCGGCGACCGGCCGGGGGAATGCGCCGACGGATACGCGCGAGATCGGCACGACGCAGCTTCCGCTGAGCGAGCGCCGACTCGAGCGCAGTGAAGAACACCTCGTCGCCCGCGCAGCGATAGCTGTGCACGAGTGCGTCCTCGATCGGAGCGAGACCGAGTCCGGCCCGTCCTTCATTGCTGTGGACGATGCAGTCGCAAGACAGGTGATGGCTGCGCCCGTGTCCCCCCATCCACACGTGCACCGTGTCATCACCGTCGATCACCCAGAGGCCGTGAAGCCGGAGGGCTCTGCGGCAGGTCAGCGCGCCACCGTGCTCGGCCGCTGTGCGGACGTCGGGATCGAGTGTCGGCAGCGCGAAGACCCCCTGGCGCACACGCACGATGCTCCCCGTCTCGACCTCTGCGCAGAGCATCCGACGGTCCAGACCGTAACGAGCCAGCAGAGAGCCGCGCGCGATGCTCCCGTGGTGAGCGAGTACGAAGGCGGCTGAACGCATATGACGATGGTTCCCGGTCCGGCGCACGCTGGCGGTCGCCATCAGAGGATCTGTGGACAACTCCTCGTCGATCGTTGCGTTCTGTCGGGTCGCCCATCCGCCCACACGGCGTGTCGCGACCTGTGCGCCCGACGAACGTGAATCGACCCGACAAACCGACGCAGGAGGGTCGCGGCCCCTGCCCTCAGTACCCCGCGAACGCGTCGGTCGTGAGTGCGCGCGCCTTCTGCAGCGCCGGCGCGAGGTCGGCGATCAGCCGCGGCGGACCGGAGATGAACGCGTGCCTCGCGGCGATGTCGGGCACGAGCCGCTCGAGGCCGCGGGCATCGAGGCGCTCTCCCCCAGCCCACGACCAGTTCGCCGGGAGCTCCCCGGGCGACCCGGGTGTCACGACGACGACGGGCACGCCGGTCGCGGCCAGCTCGTCACGGAACGCCAACTCGTCCGGACCCGACGCGACGTACACGAGCACCACGTCGCGCGCCTCGCCCGCCGCCTGCAGCTCGCGCAGCTGCGAGACGAACGGCGTCACGCCGATACCGGCGGCGACCAGCAGCACCGGCACCTCGGCACGCGGCAGCACGAAATCGCCCCACGTTCCCGTCACCGCGAGCCGAGTTCCGGGCGCGGCCTCCGCCAGCGCACGTTTGTAGCTGGACGGATGCTGCGCGTCGCCGAGTTTGTACGCCACGCGCAGCGTCGGCAGGTCGCTCGGCGCAGAGACGATGCTGAACTCGCGGCGTGTTCCGCGGGCATCGGGTCGCCGGTGCGGGACGTCGAGCTCGAGGTACTGCCCGGGCCGGAAGCGCAGCGGGCTCCCGGTCGTGAACGTCAACTCCTGCACGGTGGGCGTCACGAGGACCCGCTTGTCGAGCGTGAGACTGACCGCTCCGCGCAGCGCGAAGCCGAACGCCAGCAGGTTGCCGATCAGCAGGGCGCGTTCCTGTCCCAGCGTGATGATCCCGAGCGAGATCGGCCAGCCCACGAGGATGCCGACGAGTGCGGCGACGGCGAACTGCTGCCACCGCCGCGGCGGAAGCGTGAGCGGCTCCGACAGCATGAACGCGCCGAGGAAGAAATACGGCGACTGCAGCAGTGCGAACGTCAGAGCGGATCCCGCCGAAAACTCCAGGCCGGCCGAGGAGGACTGCACGAACTGGCGGAGCAGCGAGACCCCGATCGCGATCACGAGGAACACCAGAACGATCTGCACCTTCTCGGTGCGCCACAGCACGAGCAGGCCCAACACCACCACGGGCACGAACAGCACCGGCGTCCCGACCCACCACGACGAGAACGTGCCGACGCCGAGCAGCGTGACGACCGTCGCACCGAAGGCGGCGGGGTTGAGGATGTGCCGGCCCCGCCAGGCGATCAGGTACTTCGAGATGCTCGCCAGCGCACCGGCCGCGGCCAGCGTCCCGATCGTGGTGAGGTCGAGGCCGGGCTGCAGGACGAACAGCAGGATGAGCGCCGTCACGATCGACGATTCCACACGCCACGGCAGACGCAGGATCCGCTGCGCCAGAGCATCGACTGCGGCCACCGCCACCACGAGAACGACGAACGACACGAGCAGCGCGATCGGGCTGGGGGTGACCAGTCCGAAGATCGACAGCACGGCTGCGCTGATCGCGAGTGCCACGAGCGAGAGGAGCACGAGCCGGTACATCGACAGGCGCCCGAGCAGAGCGAGGACCCGCTGCCGGGTCGCGGTGAGAGCAGTGATCACGGTGTCAGTCTTCCGGTGTCGATGAGAGAAGTCACGGACGGCGGGCGAGGAACAGCTCCGCGGGGCAGCCGACGGATCGCTCCGCGCGACCGTCGGTCGTCATGCGCACCCACTCGATGCCCCACTCCGAGGCGAGGTCGGGACCCCCGTCGAAGAACAGCGCGGTGGCGACGGCATCCGCACGCATGGCGTCGCCGCCGATCGCCCACGTCGCCGCCCACGTCGTCACCGGCACCCCGGTGCGCGCGTCGAGCACGTGATGCAGCCCGCTCCCCCACGCGCGCCGGTTGATCGCCGAGGCGCACAGCGCGGCATCCGTCAGCTCGACGACGCCGATCGCCTTCGTGACGTCGAACGGATGCTCCAGCCCCACGCGCACAGCGGAGCCGCGCACCCGGAGATCGCCGCCGGCATCGACGACGAGGTCGCCGGGCACGTCCGCGAGCAGCGTGAACACCAGGTCGACGAGGCGCCCCTTGCCGAGCGCGCCTACGTCGATCAGCGCTGGAGCGGATGCCGTGACGACGGAGTCGGTCCAGGTGAGCACGGATTCCCACCCGGCCGGTGCGGGCACAGGCTCGCTCGCCCGCAGCGAGTAGTCCGCGTCATAGCCGAGCGCCGCGAGGCTGTCGGCGACGAGCGGATTGACCGCGCCGGACGTGGCGGCGGCCAGAGACCGATAGGCGTCGAGCATCGCGCCGGCGTCGATGGAGTCGACGCGCCCCCCGGCGAGGCCGACCGCCGTCACGAGCGAGTCGGAACGGAAGCGCGACCACTCGCGATCGAACCGGTCGATCTCGGCGAGCACCCGCTGCCGATCGCCGTCCCCGAGTTCGCCGACGATCTCCCAGCGGGTGCCGATCGCCTCGAAGCTCCAGACCGTCATGATCCGCCAGGGGCCTAGGCGGCCGCCTGCTCCTTGATGGATGCGACGGCCTCGTTGAACCCGCCGCTCGTGAGTGAGGAACCCGCGACACGGCTGACGTTGAGGTCGTCGAGAGCGACACCCACGACCTCGTCTGCGATGCCGTCGATGAACTGCGACTGGTACTGCTGCGATTCACGCGCCTGCGGGTCGCCGGTCACCTCGACGTCGGTCACGACGCCGTCGGCGAGCGTGAGCGTCACCGAGATCTCCTCGACGCTCTCCGGCGTCTGATAGGAGCCATCGGCCGTGTAGGTGCCGTCGGCGTACTCCGTCGATGAACCGCTGTCGGTCGACGACGACGAGGACGAGGAAGACGTGCTGTCCGAGCTCGTCGTGTCCTCGGCGTCGGCCGCGCCGGAGCATCCGGCGAGGACGAACAGGCCTGCGGCTCCGAGCAGGGCGGAGCCCGTACGGACGGAGGTGGGAACGGTCGTGCGGATCATGATGGTCCTCCCGGCTGTGGTCACCGGCGGGAATGCCGGTGCTTCGACGGTAGGACGGTCCGCTATGCGCGGGCTGTGCCGCGACTATGCGCGAGCGATGGCGAGTCTCAGGCGTCTCCGCCGAACATGCTCGTCACCGAGCCGTCCTCGAAGACCTCGTGGATCGCGCGGGCGAGCAGCGGAGCGATCGGCAGGATCGTCAGACTGTCCCAACGACGCGACTCGCTCAGCGGGATCGTGTCGGTGACGACGACCTCGTCGATGGACTCGTCCTGCAGGCGCTCGGATGCCGGATCGCTGAAGATCGCATGCGTCGCTGCGACGATCACGCGGTGCGCGCCTGCTGCCTTCAGCGCCTGCGCGGCCTTGACGATCGTGCCACCCGTGTCGATCATGTCGTCGACCAGCAGGCAGGTGCGCCCCTCGACCGTTCCGACGATCTCGTGCACCGAGACCTGGTTCGCGACCTTGGGGTCGCGGCGCTTGTGGATGATCGCCAGCGGCGCACCGAGGCTGTCGGACCACGTGTCCGCGACGCGCACGCGCCCCATGTCGGGCGAGACCACGGTGAGGATCTCACGGTCCTCGGCCGTGAGCGTGTTCTCGAAGTGGTCGAGCAGCACGGGCTTCGCGAACAGGTGGTCGACGGGACCGTCGAAGAAGCCCTGGATCTGCGCCGCGTGCAGGTCGACGCTCATGACGCGGTCGGCGCCGGCAGTCTTCAGCAGGTCCGCGACGAGACGGGCGCTGATCGGCTCGCGCCCCCGGCCCTTCTTGTCCTGGCGGGAGTACGGGTAGTACGGCGCGACCACGGTGATCCGCTTGGCCGAGGCGCGCTTCGCGGCGTCGATCATGATGAGCGTCTCCATGAGCCACTCGTTCACCGGCTCACCGAACGTCTGGATGAGGAAGAGGTCGCAGCCGCGGATCGACACGTCGAACCGTGCATAGATCTCTCCCGAGGCGAAGGTCCTGTGCTCGGTCGGCACCACCTCGGTGCCGAGCGCTGCGGCGACGGCTTCGGTGAGTGCCGGGTGCGAACGTCCGCCGGCGACCACGAGGCGCTTCTTCGTCTTCGCGACGAGGCCGGGGGCCACTCCGTTGTCGCGGTCCAGTTCGACGGTCTTCTTCTTGCGCGCCATGAGTCCTTACTCCGCCACTCGAGCTCGTGCTGCGGCATCCGCAGCGTTCGTGCCTGCCCTGTTCTTCTCGACCCAGCCCTCGACGTTGCGCTGAGGCGCGACGGTCATGGACAGGGCCCCGGCGGGGACGTCCTTGCGGACGACGGCGCCGGCGCCGGTCTTGGCGCCAGCCCCCAGCCTAACGGGCGCGACGAGGGTCGTGTGCGACCCTGTGTGCACTTCGTCCTCGACGACCGCCCGGTGCTTGTTCACGTCGTCGTAGTTCGCCGTGATGGTGCTGGCACCGAGGTTCACACCACGGCCGATCGTCGCGTCGCCGACGTACGACAGGTGCGGCACCTTGCTGCCCTCGCCGATCTCGGCGTTCTTCGTCTCGACGTAGGCGCCGATCTTGCCCTTGGCTCCGAGCACCGTGTTCGGGCGCAGGAAGGAGAAGGGTCCGACCGTCGCCTCGGCACTGATCACGGCGAGCGTCGCGTCGGTACGGCGGACGATCGCGTCCTCCCCCACCTCGCAATCGACGAGGGTCGTGTCCGGCCCGATGATCGCGCCTTCGGAGATCTTGGTCGCACCGAGGATGTGCGTGTTCGGCAGGATCGTGACGTCGGGAGCGAGTGTGGCATCGTCATCGATCCACGTCGTCGCCGGGTCGATCACCGTGACGCCCTCGAGCTGCCAGTGGCGCACGATCCGCTCGTTGAGCAGGCGCCCGACGAGCGCGAGCTGTGCGCGGTCGTTGACCCCGTACGTCACCGAGACATCGGAGACGACGGATGCCGCGACCTTGTCGCCGGCCGCACGCAGCAGCCCCGGGACGTCGGTCAGATACATCTCGCCCTGCGCGTTGTCGACACCCACCTGAGGCAGGTAACGACGGAGCACCTCGGCGCGGAAGACGTACATGCCCGCGTTGATCTCGGTGATCGCGGCCTCGTCGGCGCTCGCATCCTTCTGCTCGACGATGCGGTCGACGCCGCCGTCGGTGTCGCGGATGACGCGTCCGTAACCGGTCGGGTCGTCGACGACAGCGGTCATCAGGGTCGCGGCGGCCCCCGTCGCCCGGTGCTCGTCGAGGAACGAGCCGAGGGTGCCGGCATCCGCCAACGGGCAGTCACCGGAGAGCACGAGCACGTCGCCGTCGAAGTCGGGGATCGCGTCGATCGCGACCTGGACCGCACGTCCGGTGCCGGGCACCTCGTCCTGGTCGATGAAGACGGCGTCGGGGTAGTCCTTCGCGAGCGCGGCGACGACCTGGTCGCGCTCGTGCCGGACGACGACCTCGACGTGGTCGGCCGCGAGGCGGCCAGCAGTGGTCAGCACATGCCCGACCAGCGGGCGCCCGCCGATCGGATGCAGCACCTTGGGCAGTCGGGACTTCATGCGCGTGCCCTGCCCTGCAGCGAGGACGATGATGGCGAGATTGTTCCCAGTCATGCTCCGCCGCCAGGACTCGAACCTAGACCTCACAGCTCCAAAGGCTGTCGTGCTGCCATTACACCACGGCGGACCGCAGCACCTCTGCGAGATGCCGCCTGCTAAGTCTGCCATGTCCGCCCCTATGCCTCCGGCGATAATGGACGGATGAGCGAGGCTGATGAGGTCGACCGGATCGTCGGCGCGTGGAACACCCAACGACCCGATCTCGACTTCTCACCCCTCGAGGTGCTGTCTCGGATGGACCGGCTCTCGCGGCTGCTCGACCGGGCGCGGCGCGACGTGTTCCGCCGCAGCGACCTCGAGCCGTGGGAGTGGGACGTGCTGTCGGCGCTGCGTCGATCCGGCGCCCCCTTCCAGCTCTCCCCCAAGCAGCTGCTGCAGCAGACGCTCGTCTCCAGCGGCACGATGACCAATCGCATCGACCGTCTGGTCGGACGCCGCTTCGTGCGCAGAGAGTCCGATCCCGACGACGGCCGCAGTGTTCTCGTGACGCTCACCGACGACGGACGGATCAGGGTGGATGCCGCGATCACGCGGCTGGTCGACGTCGAGGCCGACCTCCTGCAGGCCCTGACCCGGGGAGATCGGGATCGACTCGCCGGGCTGCTGCGCAAGCTCAGTCTGAGCTTCGACGCGTGAGAGGCGGGCGCTGATGGGCATGGCGTCTCCGCTTCCGGTGCGCGACGGCGTCGGGGCGACCCGGCTGCACGTTCCGCTCACGGGCGAGTGGCCGACGGTCTCGGCGTACATGGTGGCGCGGTTCTTCCACCTGGACGCGGAACGACTGCTCGTGCGGTTCGACCGCGGCGAGATCGTGGCCCGCGACGGCAGCCCGCTGCGCCGCGACACGCCTCTCGGAGCGGAGGAGTTCGTCTGGTACTACCGGGAGCCGCCGGTCGAGCGGGATATCCCGTTCGAGGTGCAGCTGCGCCATCAGGACCGCGACCTCGTCGTCGTCGACAAGCCGCACTTCCTGCCAACCACGCCAGGAGGGAAGTTCCTGCAGAACTCGGCCCTGGTGAGGTTGCGGAACCTGCTCGGCATCCCCGAACTCACCCCGATCCACCGGCTCGACCGCGCGACGGCGGGTCTGCTGATGTTCTCGGCGCGGCCGGATACCCGCGGCGCCTACCAGCTGATGTTCGAGAACCGCAAGGTGCAGAAGGTGTACGAGGCGGTCTCCGACCGCCCCTCGAACTGGTCACCGGAAGTATTCCCGCTGGTGTACCGCAACCACATCGTCAAGCACCGGGGCGAGGTGCGGGTGCAGGTCGACGACAGCCGCGAGCCGAACGCCGAGACGCTGATCGAGGTGCTCTCCTCCGACGAGCACGTGGTGCACACACTGCTGCGTCCGCACAGCGGCAAGATGCACCAGCTGCGCGTGCATCTGGCGAGCCTCGGGCTCGGCATCCGGAACGACGGCTTCTATCCGACGTTGCTGCCGGAGGAACCGGACGACTTCTCCCGACCCCTGCAACTGCTCGCACGTGAACTGCACTTCACCGACCCGCTCAGCGGCGAGGCGCGGATGTTCGTCTCGGGCTTGCGCCTGCAGGACGCTCCTAGCGGCGCATGATCCTCCGCGCGAGGCGCGTGCCGAGGATCTGCATGAGGTGCACGAAAACGACGATGAGGATGATCGCGGCCCACATCACGACCGGCTCGAACTTGCGGAAGCCGTAGATCTGCGCGAAGGCTCCGAGGCCGCCGCCGCCGATCAGCCCCGCCATGGCGGTCATGTCGATCAGCCCCACCACGACGAACGTGTAACCGAGGATGAGCGGACCGAGCGCCTCGGGGATCGCCACGGTGAAGAGGATGCGCCAGGGGCCTGCACCCATCGCGCGTGCTGCCTCGATCACACCCGGCGAGACCGAGACCAGGTGCTGCTCGACGATGCGGCCGATCGCGAAGGCCGCCGCGAGGCCGATCATGAACGCTCCGGCGGTGGTGCCGATGCCGGTGCCGACGACCGCACGGGCGAAGGGCTGGGCGACGGCGACGAAGAGCACGAACGGGATCGGCCGGAAGAAATTCACTCCGAGGTTGGCGACGATCGCAACCGCACGGTTCTCGACCAGCCCTCCGGGGCGCGAGACGTAGAGGATCAGGCCGATCGCGAGGCCGAGGATCCCTCCGAGAACGAGCGCGAACGTCGTCATGTAGAGGGTCTCGAGCGCGGCCTTCCAGAACTCCGGGCCCAGTTCGATCAGACGATCCATCAGCGGGCCTCCTCTCGGGCGATCTCCGTCACGTCGACGTTCGCTGCGATCGTCGCCAGGGCGGAGTCGATCGCGGCGCTGTCGCCGCGTACGGCGAGGGTGAGATGGCCGAATGCTCGGCCGCGGATGTCGTTGATGCCGCCGTAGACGAGCTCGAAGTCGAGCCCGGCGGCGGCGAGATCGAGGAAGACCTGCGCCTGCGAGGACCGGCCGTCGCGGAACGAGAGCGTCACCAGGCGACCGCCGTGGCGCTCACGGAGCACCGCGACCTCGGCGGGCGACGGGATGCCCTTGATCACGGTTCCCACGAATCTCTGCGACGCGGGGTTCTGCGGCGCCGAGAAGACGTCGAAGACGTCGCCCTGCTCGATCACCCGCCCGTTCTCCATGACGGCGACCTTGGTGGCGAGCGTCTGGATGACGTCCATCTCGTGCGTGATCACGACGATCGTGACGCCCTGCTCGCGGTTGACCCGCGCGAGGAGCTCGAGCACCTCGTGGGTGGTCTGCGGGTCGAGAGCGCTCGTCGCCTCGTCGGCCAGGAGGATCGCCGGTCCGGTGGCGAGGGCCCGCGCGATGCCGACGCGCTGCTTCTGGCCGCCCGAGAGCTGCTCCGGGTAGGACCTCGCCTTGTCCGCCAGGCCGACGAAGGCCAACAGCTCGGAGACTCGGTCGTCGATGTCCTTCTTCGCCCACCCGGCGAGCTTCAGCGGATAGGCGACGTTGGCGCGGACCGTGCGCGAGGAGAACAGGTTGAACTGCTGGAAGATCATCCCGATACCGCCGCGTACCTTCCGCAGCTCGCTCTCCTTCAGCGTCGTGATGTCCACTCCGTCGACGTGGATGCTCCCCGCGCTCGCCGGTTCCAGGGCGTTGATGAGCCGCACGAGGGTCGATTTCCCGGCACCGGAGTAGCCGATGATGCCGAACACGTCGCCCTTCTCGATGTCGAGGCTCACATCGTCGACCGCGACGATGTCGCCGTCTCCCGGTGTGCGCGAGGGATACGCCTTCGTCACGTTGGTCAGGCTCACGATCGGCATGTCACGGCTCCGGTCTGATTGTCGCTGGCACGGTCTGGTCGTCGAGAGGACGCCTCATCGGGAACGAAGAATCGGGTGACGCACGGAGCGTCACCCGATTCTCTCGCATCAGGCGGGACGGGTCGCACCGCACCGACTCACTTCTGCTCTGCGGTGTCCTTCTCGACCTTCTCGAGCGAGGCCACGAGGTCCTCGACCGGGGTCTGCAGCGACACGGCCGTGTCGCCGGAGGACTTCAGGAGCCCGGCCTGCACGTCGGCGTTGGTCTGGAAGATCTCGACGAGCTTCTTGTAGGTCTCGTTGTCCTTGTCCTCGGCACGTGCCGCGAAGATGTTCACGTACGGCAGGGCGTTCGGGTCCTCGGGGTCGTCCTGCGCGATGGCGTCGTCGTAGCTCAGACCGGCGTCCTCGACGAAGTCGTTGTTGATGATCGCCGCAGCGACATCCGGCAGCGAGGTCGGGATGAGAGCGGCCTCGAGGGCCGTGACCTGCACCTTGGACTTGTCGGTGTCGACGTCGGAGAGGTCGGAGAAGATCGTTCCGCCGCTCTTGAGCTCGATCAGGCCGGCCGACTGCAGGACCAGCAGCGCGCGAGCCTGGTTGGACGCGTCGTCGGGAACCGCGACGGTCTCGCCCTCGGGGATGCTGTCGACGTCATCGTACTTCGACGAGTACAGCCCCAGCGGGTAGATCGCGGTCGAACCGATCGGGACCAGGTCCTCTTCGGAGTTGACGTTGTAGTCCGCGAGGTACACGATGTGCTGGAACTGGTTGAGGTCGATCTCGCCCTCGGTGAGCGCAGGGTTCGGCTGCTCGTAGGAGCCGAAGTCGACGAGCTCGACGGTGATGCCCTCTTCGGCGGCGGCCTCGACGAACGGAGCCCACTGCTCGTCGCCCTTGCCGACGACGCCGATCTTGACGGTCTCGGAGCTGTCGCCCGAGTCGCTGCCGGCGTCCGTGCTGTCGGATGCCGTGGCGCAGCCCGCGAGAGCGACGAAGAGCGGAACCGCGGCGAGCGCGGCGATGATGGAAGTGGTGCGACGTGACATGTGATGAGTTCCTCTCTTGGGGGGACTCATCCAAGGTAGAGAATGATAGCGATCCCTCCTCAATCACGCCGTCACATTACGTCACAGCCTCAAGCCGCTCCTGTCACTCGAATTCCTCGATGCCCTGCAGTCGCACCTGCTCGAGATCGAGACGGGCCGAGATGCTCCGCACGACGGTGTCGTCGACGGTGCCGGAACGGTGCAGACCCAGCAGCACTTCCCGGCGTCGGTCCAGCAGCGCGAGCTTCAGGCGCGTGTACTCCTCATGGCGGACGAGCGGTGACCGCTGGGCGAGGTCGACCGCGGTCGAGGTGGCGATCATCTGCAGGCCGCCGTTCGTGACGGCGTCCGTCGACTCGTCGATCTGGTCTCCGCCTGGCGCTGTACCGTCAGTCGAGGCTCCGCCGTAGGGGTCTGGCTCGTCCAGCAGAGCATCGAGAGCATCCGCCTCCTCGTCGATAGCAGCCTGTTCACGGGCCAGGGCGCGGGCGTTCGCGAACTCGAGCAGCCGATAGCCCTCGCTGCGCACATTGTCGAGCACCTCCTGCCCGATGCCGTGCTCGGCCGCAAGGTCGTCGATCGCGGCGAGTGCGGCGCCCGAGATCGTCCGCTCGGCGAGTTCGTACTCCTCCGCCTCGGCCGAGTCGACGGGGAGTCGCGCCCACCGCACGACCGCCGGGAGCAGGGGGCCCTGCACGAGCAGGCTCAGCAGGATCACGCCGGCCGTGACGACGACGACCTCGTCTCGGCCCGCTCCCCCGACCTCGGTCGGGATGGAGAGGGCGATCGCGAGCGAGACGGCACCGCGCATTCCGGCGACCGTGGAGACAAGACGGGCTCGCGCGCGAAGGCCGCGCGGTGGGCGTGGGCCCGAGATTCGTTGGAACGGCACGCTGAGCAGTTGGAAGAGGTAGCGCACGATGATGAGCGCGGCCCAGACCGCGAGGGTCTGCAGCACGAGGCGTCCGACGTCGGCGGCAGTGATCTCGTGCACGACGTACTGGACCTCGAGTCCGATGAGGATGAACAGCGCGCCGTTGAGCAGGAACACGCCGAACGGGAAGACCGCCTCCGACTGACGGCGGGATGCCGCCGTGGTGATGCGCGGCGAGACGTAGGCGATCACGAGTCCGGCGACGACGACGGCCAGTACACCCGAGGCCTCGATCAGTTCGGCGACGAGGAACGCCGTGAACGGAACGAGCAGGAGCGTGACGTTGATGACCGCCGTGCGAGTGGATCGCCGCAGCAGCACGTAGGCGAGAGCGGCGATGACCATTCCGGCCGCGATGCCACCCACGTACGAGACGATGACGGTCCAACTGACGCTCCACGGGGTGACCTGGCCGCCGACCGCGAGAGACACGGCGATCGCGTAGAGCACGAGGGCGGTGCCGTCGTTGGTGAGGCTCTCCGCCTTGAGCTTCATGAACCCGCGGCGCGGCAGCAGGCGACCGAGCGCCGCGACGGCCGTCGCATCGGGTGGAGCGACGGCTGCTCCCAGGATGAGGGCGATCTCCCACGGCATCCCGAACAGCGTTCCGACCCAGGCGACGGCGAAGGCGGAGGCGACGACGAGGAGCGTGCTCATCGGCAGGATGTAGCGGAAGTCACGACGGATCGATCGCAACGACGTCGTCAGACTCTCCCAGAACAGCATGACGGGGAGGAACAGCAGCAGCACGGTCTCGGGCGGCAGCTGCACCTCACGGAGCGCGGGGACGAACCCGAGGATCAGGCCGAAGATCACGAGGACCAGCGGCAGGGCGAGCCGGATGCGCGGCGCGAGCAGCGTTCCAGCGAGAATCGTGAGTCCGAGCAGGACGGTTACTTCGAGGCCTTCCATCACCATCTCCCAACAGCGCGGTGAGTGAAGGTTATTCCTGTTGCCGCCGGTATGTCAGCCGATCTCCTCGGTGAGCTCGAACCAGCGCAGTTCGAGCTCTTCGATCTCGGCCTCCTGCGCGCTGATCGCCGTCATCTTCGCGCCGAGGCCCTCGTAGTCCGACTGGTCGTGGTCGGCGAGGGCGTGCTTGGCGGCATCCACCTGCTGGGTGAGTTTCTGGATGCGACGCTCGAGAGAGGAGACCTCTTTCTGCGCGGTGCGCAGCGCCGCGCCTTCCAGCCCCTTGGAGGTGGCGGCCTGGGAGGTCACCGTCTTCACGGGCTCGGCATCCTGCAGCTCGCGCAGCCGCAGGTACTCGTCGACGCCGCCGGGCAGATGGCGCAGCTTGCCGCCGAGGATCGCATACTGCTGGTCGGTGACCCGCTCGAGGAAGTACCGGTCGTGGCTGACGACGAGCAGTGTGCCCGGCCAGGAGTCGAGGAGGTCCTCGATCGCGGCGAGCATGTCGGTGTCGAGGTCGTTGGTCGGCTCGTCGAGGATGAGCACGTTGGGCTGCTCGAGCAGCACGAGCAGCAGCTGCAGCCGACGCTGCTGCCCACCGGAGAGGTCCTTCACCGGCGTCGAGAGCTGGGCGGACGAGAACCCGAGCCGCTCGAGGAGCTGTCCGGGGGTGAGGTCCTGCGCCTTCGAGCCCGCACCGAACGTGTACGAGGTGCGCAGACCCGAGATCACGACGCGCACCGGATCGTTCCAGTACTGGTCGAGCTCGTCGAGACGCTGCGTGAGCGTCTGCACCTTGACGGTGGTGCCGCGCTTGACGCGGCCGCTGGTGGGTTCGATGGTTCCCGAGATGAGGCCGAGCAGGGTCGACTTGCCAGCGCCGTTCACGCCGAGGATGCCGGTGCGCTCGCCGGGCGCGATGCGCCATTCGACATCGCTGAGCACGGTCTTCGCCGGCGTGCCCTCTCCCGTCGCGGGGTAGGTGACGCCGGCGTCGAGCAGGTCGACGACGTCCTTGCCGAGTCGTGACACGGCAAGCGACTGCAGTGAGACCCTGTCGCGGATCTCGGGAACATCGGCGATGAGCTCGTTGGCCGCGTCGATACGGAACTTGGGCTTGCTCGTCCGGGCGGGAGCGCCACGGCGCAGCCAGGCGAGCTCTTTGCGGGCGAGGTTCTGACGCTTCGCCTCCATGGTCGCCGCCATCCGGTCGCGCTCGACGCGCTGCAGGATGTAGGCCGCGTAACCGCCTTCGAACGGCTCGACGATGCGGTCGTGCACCTCCCAGGTCTCGGTGCAGATCTCGTCGAGGAACCACCGGTCGTGGGTGACGACGAGCAGCGCACCGGAGTTCACGGCCCAGCGCTTCTTGAGGTGTCCGGCGAGCCACGTGATCGCCTCGACATCGAGGTGGTTGGTGGGCTCGTCGAGCGCGATGACGTCCCAGTCTCCGGCGAGGAGTTTCGCGAGCGAGACCCGACGGCGCTGACCACCGCTGAGCGAGCCGATCGCGGCATCCCACGGGAGATCCTTCAGCAGCCCGTCGATGACGTCGCGGGTCTTCGCATCGCCTGCCCACACGTACTCGGGGGTGTCTCCGACCACGGCGTGCGAGATCGTCATGTCGTCGTCGAGCGTGTCGGCCTGATCGAGCACGCCGATCGTGGTGCCGCCACGGACGGTGACGCGGCCGGAGTCCGGCTCCTTGCGGCCCGCGAGCATGCCGAGCAGGCTCGACTTGCCGTCGCCGTTGCGGCCGACGATGCCGATGCGGTCGCCCTCCTCGACGCCGAGGGTGATGGAGTCGAAGACGACTCTGGTCGGGTACTCGAGGTGCAGGGCTTCGGCCCCCAGAAGATGTGCCATGTCTGTTCCAGGGTAGTCGGCCGCGGTCAGGGCGTCGGTTCGAACATCTCGGGGAGGGATGCCGTGAATGCGTCGAGATGGCTGTACCAGATGGTGTGCTCGGCGCCGGAGACGCTGCGGACGCTCACCCCGGAGCGTGTGAAGCGGTCGATGTCAGCGTCTGTGACCCAGCGGCTGGGATCGGCATGGATGAGGACGTCCCCCGATCTCGGGGAGATGGCGACATCCTCACCTGACGACACGGATGCCGCGGTGGAGGGATCGAAGCGCTCGGCTGCACGCGCCTCGACGGCGATGTCCTGTGCCGAGTAGTACGGACGGAGAGCGTGCAGACGCTCAGCATCCGTCCTGGTGGCGCGATCGGTCTGGTACCGGGCGACGAGCTCGTTTCGGTCACCGTGCCCGGTGAATCGGAGCGGCGAGTCGACGTACACCGTGACCTCCGGCGCGAGGATGGGTGCGGATGCCGCAAGGACGGTCGCTCCGAGGGAGTGGCCGATGGCATGGACGGGGTGCGGTAAGCCCGCGGCGTCGACCGTCTCGATGACGGAGGCGGCGGCGGTGTCGACGGTGATTTCGGGGTCGCGAGGCGACAGTCCGTGACCGGGGAGGTCGAGCGACAGGACGCGGTATCCGCGGTCGGCCAGGAGCGGGATGACCCGGTGCCAGCTCTCGGCTGAGCCCATCATCCCGTGCAGGAGAAGTGCGGACTTCTCGGCGTGTCCAGACCTTCCAGGAGCGACGTCGATCGCGTGGAGCAGCATCCCTTCAGTCAAGCACGTCCGTTATGGTTTCGTGATCTCTCCAGCGTCAATCCCGGGTCGCATTTCTGTTCGAATTTCGGTGGTTGTGGTGTACTCGTCGCATGGTGGTTCTGGTGGATGCGTCGGACTCGCAGATGGCCGTGTTGGCTGATCTGGTCGAGTCGTTGAGCGCGGCCGATGCCACCCTGAACGCGATGATGGCCGCACGGGAC
>NZ_JBJDRJ010000060.1:0-15635 GCF_044987415.1 Microbacterium sp. ZW T5_45
GCTCGGACGCGCCCACCGCGACCCGCGCGCGCCGAGCGGCCGTCCAGGCGCGGAGTCCTAGGCTGGATGCCGTGAGCGACTACATCGTGCGGCCGGCGCGCAGCGCCGACGTGATCGGCATCCGGAACCTGCTGCAGCCGATGGTCGAGAAGCGCATCCTCCTCGGCAAGGATCTCGCGGTCCTCTACGGCGCGGTACAGGAGTTCGTCGTCGCCGAAGCCGACGGCGAACTCATCGGATGCGGTGCGCTGCACGTGTTCTGGGAGGACCTCGGCGAGGTCCGCACGCTGCTCGTGAGCGACGCCTGGCTGCACCACGGTGTGGGCCGCGCGATCGTCGACCGGCTCGAGGAGAACGCCAAGACCCTCGGCCTCTCGCGGCTCTTCTGCCTCACGTTCGAAGTCGACTTCTTCGGGCGACGCGGCTACACCCCGATCGGTGAGCAGGTCGTCGACTCCGACGTCTACTCGCAGCTGCTGCGCAGCGGCGACGCCGGCGTCGAGGAGTTCCTCGACCTCGCGCACGTCAAGCCGAACACCCTCGGCAACACCCGGATGCTCAAGAGGCTCGGCTCGTGATCCGTCAGTCCGCCGCCGTCTACCGCCGACGGCGCATCGTCGTCCTCGGCGGCCTGCTCGTCGTGCTGGCGGCGATCGGCGTCGGAGTCTGGCTGCTGATCGCGCAGCCCTGGGCGGATGCTTCGGCGAAGCCTGCGCCCACCGAGAGCTCCACCTCGAGCCCGTCGCCGGACGCGACCGAGCCCACGCCCACCGCGTCCGAGGCGACTCCGACGACGGAACCGAGCGCCGACGCGACAGGTCCGGTCGCGTGCGAGGCACAGGACATCGTCGTCGAGGCGGTGTCGGACGCCGATTCCTACGATCCGGGCGTCCTGCCCCAGTTGTCGATCCGGCTGACGAACAATGGGCCCACCGACTGCACGATGGATGTCGGGTCGACGACCCAGGTGTTCACGGTGTCGAGCGGCGATGACGTGTGGTGGCGCTCCACCGACTGCCAGGAGAATCCGAGCAGCATGATCGTGACGCTCACGGCCG
Organism: Microbacterium sp. ZW T5_45; assembly: GCF_044987415.1. Classification (NCBI taxonomy): domain Bacteria; kingdom Bacillati; phylum Actinomycetota; class Actinomycetes; order Micrococcales; family Microbacteriaceae; genus Microbacterium; species Microbacterium sp. ZW T5_45. The sequence continues at coordinate 1,059 of NZ_JBJDRJ010000060.1, forward strand.
GCGCCACGGTCGAGAGCAAGACTCCCGTGACCTGGGACCGCACGCGGTCGAGCGTCGAGACCTGCGGAGAGGCGAACCGCCCACGAGCGACCGGCGGCGGAGCCTCGTACCACGTCGACGTGCAGATCGGCGGCTTCAGCTCGGCCGGGTCCAAGCAGATCCTGCTCAACTGAACGTCCGCTCAGCATCCGCTCCGACGATGCGCCCGCGGGCGACAGATGGCGATCTTTGGGATACCATTGACCTGACTCTCGGAGATATGCGGCGAACCAAGCCATCCCCAGTGGCGTCGAGATACAGCGTCCCCAGCGCTTCGACATCCGTCGCTCGAGAGTCATCCGGTCCTCTCGAGCACCCCAGTCCCCAATGCGGGTCTCGAGAGGGCCGCATTCGTTAAGCTGGCAGCATGGCAGCGAAGAGGGCGAAGAAGAAGCCGGCACCCGAGGAATTCCGATCGGATGCTCTCGCTCAGGCCCTCGAGAAGCAGGACATCGCCGCCGTCGCCCTCGCACTGCGCAACGGCACGACGGTGGTCCCGCTCGTGAAGCCCGGCGCCCGCGACAACCCCCTCGACTCGGGTGAGGTGTGGACGTACCGCGATCCGAGCAGCGGCGACCTCGCTCTGCTGCTGTTCAGCGACGCGAAGAACAAGCCCGAGAACCTGCCGCCGGGTGTCGGGATCTTCTCGGCGGCCTGGCTGCGGTCGTTCCTCGGCGCGCACCCGATCACGACGGTCTTCCTCGACATCGCCGGCCCGCATCCGATGCAGGCGTCTCCCGCCGACCTTCTCAAGGCTCTCGAGGCCTGACCAGCCGACTCAGAACGGCGGGATGTCGCCCTCGGGGCGGCGGGAACTGTCGCGCGCCCTCGCGTCGGCGAGCGCGGCGGCCACCGTCTTCGAGCGGTCGTCGATCACCTGCTCGTAGCCGAGCCGCGCGGCCTCCGAACGGCGCTGCGCCGCCTGGGTCACCGGGCGGACCTCACCGGCGAGGCTGAGCTCCCCGACCGCAGCGACGGTGCGCGGAACCCTGGCGTTCTGGATCGTCCCCGCCACGGCGAGGGCGATCGCGAGATCGGCGGCGGGCTCGGTGAACCGCACGCCGCCGACGGTCGAGACGTAGACGTCCTTGTCGGAGGTCGCGATCCCCGCCCGCCGTTCGAGGATGGCGAGGATCATCGCCACGCGTGACGAGTCGAGCCCGTGCACCACCCGGCGCGGGTTCGGAGCTGTGCTCTTGACCGTGAGCGCTTGCACCTCGACGGGCATCGCGCGGCGCCCTTCGAGGGCGATGGCTACGCAGGTGCCGGGCTCGGTCTCGCCCTGCGAGAGGAAGAGCCCAGAGGGGTCGGGAACCTCGGCGATGCCGTCGCCGTTCATCTCGAAGCATCCGACCTCGTCCGTCGGGCCGAACCGGTTCTTCAGCGCGCGCAGGAACCGCAGCGAAGTCTGCCGGTCGCCTTCGAAATGGCAGACGACGTCGACGAGGTGTTCGAGCACGCGGGGCCCGGCGACCTGGCCGTCCTTCGTGACGTGGCCGACGATGATGATCGGGATCGACCGTTCCTTCGCGACCCGGATCAGCGCGGCCGCCACCTCGCGCACCTGACTGGGCTGCCCTGCCGCGCCGTCGATCGTCGACGAGGCCACGGTCTGCACGGAGTCGACGATCACGAGCTGCGGCTGCACGGCGTCGATGTGCCCGAGCACGGTGCCGAGATCGGTCTCGCTCGCGAGGTAGAGCTCATCGTGCAGGGCGCCGGTGCGCTCGGCACGCAGCCGCACCTGCGCGGGGGACTCCTCGGCGCTCGCGTACAGCACGCGCCGGCCCGAGAACGCGGCCTTGGCCGCCACCTCGAGCAGCAGCGTCGACTTGCCGACGCCGGGTTCGCCGCTCAGCAGGATCGCCGCCCCGGGGACGATGCCACCGCCTAGCACGCGGTCGAACTCGGCGACGCCGCTCGTCCGGCGCGGAGCATCCGTCGTCGTGATCTGCGTGATCGGACGGGCCACGCGATCGGATGCCGGCACCACTGCCGTCACGCGCTGCAGGATGCCGGTCTGCGCCCCCTGCTCCTGCACGGTGCCCCATTGCTGGCACTCACCGCAGCGGCCCACCCACTTCGCGGTCGTCCACCCGCACTCGGTGCAGACGAAAGCGGGAGGTGCGGGTTTACGGGCGGCCATCACACCAGGCTAACGTCGGCGTCCGACACCGGGCCGACGAGCCCTCATACCGACCCGCTATCGCCGGAATCCGACATCCCTATCGCGGCGACGATTATTCACGGCCGAACCCGTTCAGGCCCGGTATTCCGCGGAACATAATGAAGACATGGCCACTGCCGGGCCCGTGTGCGGGCCGATCTCCAGCTACTCCAGAGTGCGCATCCTGCACCTGGTGCAGACCCGTTCCGACCGGACGATCGGCGAGCTGAGCGATGCCACAGGTCTCCACGCGAATACCGTGCGCGAGCACCTGCAGAGGCTGATCGACGGGGGTTATGTGATCGCGCAGACCGAGCACCGCACGGTCCGCGGACGCCCTCGCACCCTCTACAGCGCGGCCACCGGCGCTCCCGGGGCCTCCAGTCCCGTCGCCCGCGACAAGGCGAAGGCCGCGGCTGCTCGCGGAGATCTGCTCCGCCGGATCCTGCCCGCCGCGGCATCCGATCTCGGCCGGGACGCCGACGCCCAACTCGACGCTCTGATCGAACACCTGGAGGAGAGCGGCTTCGAGCCCGTCGTCGACGACGTGCAGCTCACGGTCGATCTCGCCCCGTGCCCGCATGCGGCGGCTCGTCCAGAAGACCGTCCCGTGCTGTGCCGGGTCCATCTCATTCTGATGCAGGGGGTGCTCGCCGAAGCCGGCGGCCCGCTCACCGCGGAGTGCGTGCGTGGTGAGACCGCATCGGAATGCACGGTTCAGCTGGGTGACCTTCGAGGAGTGACACATGGAATGGCTTGATCCGCTCGTCCTGAGCCGGTGGCAGTTCGGACTGACGACCGTCTACCACTACCTGTTCGTGCCGCTGACGATCGGCATGGTCTCGGTCACCGCGATCTTCCAGACCGCCTGGGTGCGCACCGGCAAGCTGCACTACCTGCACCTCACCCGCTTCTTCGGCAAGATCTTCCTCATCAACTTCGCCATGGGCGTCGTCACCGGCATCGTGCAGGAGTTCCAGTTCGGCATGAACTGGTCGGACTACTCGCGCTTCGTCGGCGACGTCTTCGGAGCTCCCCTCGCCTTCGAGGGACTCTTCGCCTTCTTCTTCGAGGCGACGTTCATCGGCCTGTGGATCTTCGGGTGGGACAAGCTGCCGAAGAAGCTGCACCTCGCCACCATCTGGTGCACCGCGATCGGCAGCATCCTGTCGGCGTACTTCATCATCGCCGCCAACGCGTTCATGCAGAACCCGGTCGGCTACGTCTACAACGCCGAGACCAACCGGGCGGAGCTCACCGACTTCTGGGCGCTGCTGACCAACCCCGTCGCGCTCGCCGCCTTTCCGCACACGATCTTCGGCGCCTTCATGTTCGCCGCCGGTGTCGTGATCTCGGTCTCGGCGTGGCACCTCTCTCGCGGCCAGCACCTGGACACCATGCGCATCTCGCTGAAGTTCGGGCTCTGGGCCATGATCATCTCGACCGCCGGCGTCATCCTCTCGGGCGATCAGCTCGGACTCGCGATGTACCAGGCGCAGCCGATGAAGATGGCAGCGGCCGAGGCGACGTTCAACACGGTCTGCGGCTACGACGCCTCGTTCAGCATCTTCACGCTGGGCACTCCGGACGGCAGCTCCGAGCTCTTCTCGATACGAGTGCCGTACCTGCTCTCGGTGCTCTCGACGCACTCCTTCGACGCCTGCGTGCACGGAATCGTCGACCTGAACGCCGAGTACGGCGCCACGTACGCCGACACCGGTCTCAGCGACTTCGCACCCATTCTCTGGGTGACCTACTGGGCGTTCCGCTGGATGATCGGCCTCGGCATCGCCTCGGCGCTCGTCGCCGTCGCCGGTCTCTGGTTGACCCGCAAGAACGCGAAGCCCCTGGCGCCGTGGATGTGGAAGCTCGCGATCTGGTCGTTCCCGCTCTCGCTCGCCGCCAACATCATGGGCTGGGTCTTCACCGAGATGGGCAGGCAGCCCTGGATCGTGTTCGGCCTCATGACCACGAAGGACGGCGTCTCGCCCGGAACCACCGGACTCGAGGTGCTGATCTCGCTCATCGCGTTCACCTCGATCTACGCCGCGCTCGCCGTGGTCGAGGTCCGCCTCATCATCAAGGCCGCGCAGAAGGGGCCCGACACCGAAGAGAAACCGCACGACGAGACGGCCCAGCTGTCGTCGGTCGTGTACTGAGAGCGGGGCACGCCATGGAATACATGTGGTTCTGGATCGTCGGCTTCTTCTTCGTCGGCTACTTCGTGCTCGACGGTTTCGACTTCGGGGTCGGCATGTCTCTGCCGTTCCTCGGCAAGAACGACGTCTCGCGCCGCCAGGTGATCAACACGATCGGCCCGGTGTGGGACCTCAACGAGACCTGGGTGATCGTCGCCGGCGCCTGCCTGTTCGCGTCGTTCCCGGAGTGGTACGCCACCCTGTTCAGCGGGTTTTACCTGCCGCTGCTCGCGATCCTGCTCGCGCTCATCCTGCGCGGCGTCTCGTTCGAGTACCGGCACCAGCGCGAGTCGCGGAAGTGGAAGCAGGGCTTCGACCGGATGATCGTGATCGGCTCCGCCGTGCCGGCGTTCCTCTGGGGCGTCGCCTTCGGCAACATCGTGCAGGGCGTGGCCATCGATGAGAACCACATCTACGTCGGTGGGCTGCTCGGACTGCTGAACCCCTATGCGATCCTCGTCGGTCTCACGACGTTGCTGCTGTTCTTCCTGCACGGCGTGCTCTTCGTCGCGCTGAAGACCGACGATCAGGTGCACGCGGATGCCCGCAGGCTGGCACGTCTTGCGGCGATCCCGACGATCCTCGCCGCCGCGGCGACCGTGGTCTGGACCATCGCGATGTCGGCGGGCCGCGAGGCGCCCTTGCTGTGGCTTGTGATCGGGTGCGGCGCGCTCGCCGCCCTGTCGCTCATCGGCGCCGTGGTCTTCTCGATGCGCGGACGAGACGGCTGGGCCTTCGCCTCAGGTGCGGTGACCGTGGCTGCCGCCGTCGTGATGCTGTTCGCCGCGCTGTTCCCGTTCGTGATGCCCTCGACGCTCGACCCCGCCTGGAGCCTGACGATCGAGAACGCGTCGAGCACGCCGTACACGCTCACGATCATGAGCTGGACCGCGCTCATCGCGATCCCGCTCGTGCTGCTCTACCAGGGGTGGACCTACTGGGTGTTCCGCAAGCGGGTGACCCGTCGGCACATCGAGGCGGCCCCCGCCCACTGACCGGCCGACTGATGGCCGGATGCCGCGGTGTAACGTCGATCAGGAGACTGCCGACGAGTGCGACCGGAGCGTGAGAGTGTGAAGCCCCTGGACCCTCGACTGCTGCGCTACGCGCGTGCGGCTCGCGGTTTCGTCGCGGCATCCGCTCTCATCGGCGTGGTGCAGACCGCGGTCACGATCGCGTTCGCCTGGATGCTGACGGATGCCGTCACCGGCGCACTCGCCGGACGCGACGTCACCTCGTCGCTGCTGTGGATGCTCGGACTCGCTGCCCTGCGCGGCGTGCTGATCGCGGCATCCGACGCCGCGGGCATGCGTTCGGCGGCCGCCACCGGAGCCCAGCTGCGGGCGGCGCTCGTCGCAGCAGTGGGGAGACTGGGCCCTGGATGGCTCGCGCAGCGCAACCGCACGGCGCTCGCCGTCACCGCGGGGCACGGGCTCGAGGCGCTCGACGCGTACTTCGCGCGCTACATCCCGCAGCTGGTCCTGACCGTGATCGCGACGCCCGTGATCGTCGCGGTGATGTGGTGGCAGGACTGGGCGAGCGGCCTCACCGCGATCGTCACGCTGCCGCTGATCCCCGTGTTCATGGTTCTGATCGGCATGGCGACCCGCACCGTGCAGCGCCGGCAGTGGCAGACACTGCAGACGCTCGCCACCCGGTTCGCCGACACCGTGCAGGGACTCTCGACGCTGCGACTGTTCGGTCGCGACCGTCGCGCGGCCGACCGGATCGAGGCGACGGCCGACGAGTACCGCCGCGAGACGATGAAGGTGCTGCGCTTCTCGTTCCTCTCGGGATTCGCGCTCGAGCTGCTGTCGTCGCTCGCCGTCGCGCTGATCGCCGTGGCCGTCGGATTCCGGCTGCTGTCGGGGGACATGTCGCTCGAGGTCGGACTGTTCGTGCTGCTGCTCGCCCCCGAGGCGTTCCTGCCGATCCGCCAGGTCGGGGTGCAGTTCCACGCGGCCGCCGAGGGCGTCGCGGCCACGGAGGACGTGTTCGCGGTGCTCGATGAGGCCCGGGGTGCCGCCCGGTCGTCGAGCGAGGAGCGCAGCGACGAGATGAAACGCCCCGTTGGAACCCGGTCGTTGAGCGAGCGTAGCGAGACGAAACGCCCCGCGGACGGAACCCGGTCGTTGAGCGAGCGTAGCGAGACGAAACGCCCCGCAGACGGAACTCGGTCGTTGAGCGAGCGTAGCGAGACGAAACGCCCCGCATCCGATCGCGGCTCGCTGACGGTGACGGACCTCCGCGTGCGGGACCTCCCGCCTGTGTCGTTCGAGGCCACCCCCGGAACCGTCACTCTCATCGAAGGACCGAGCGGTGCGGGCAAGTCGAGCCTGCTGGCCGCGCTCCGCGGAGCGACCGCGTTCGAGGGTTCGGCGGCGGTCGGCGGCACCGATGTGCGCGAGCTCAGCCCGGCCGACTGGCTCGCCTGGGCGGGGCAGCGGCCGCAGCTCTCGCGTGGCACGGTCGCCGCGAACGTCGCCCTCGGTGATCCAGAGCCCGACGCCGACGGCATCCGCGCCGCGCTCGCCGCGGCCTGCGCCGACGGCATCGACGCCGACCTGGAACTCGGCGTGCAGGGGAGCGGGCTGTCCGGAGGGCAGGCGCAGCGCGTCGCCGTGGCCCGGGCGCTGTACCGACATGCACGCGGGGCCGACCGTGTGCTCGCGCTCGACGAGCCGTCGAGCGCGCTCGACGCCGACACCGAGGAACGGTTGTGGGCATCGGTGCGGCAGATCGCGGATGCCGGAGCCACCGTGCTCCTCGTCTCGCACCGCCGGTCGGCCCGGGGAATCGCGGATCAGGTCGTGGAGCTGGGGGTGCACGCGTGAGCGGGGTGTCGGTGCGCGAGGTGCTGCTCTCGGCGCAGCCGCCGGTGCGGAGGTTCCTGCCCGGGTTGATCTGGGGCGTGCTCTCGGCGACCGCTGCGGTGAGCCTGCTCGCGGTGAGCGGCTGGCTGATCGTCAGCGCCTCGATCGTCGACTCGCTCGTGCCGCTGTCGGTTGCTGTCGTCGGCGTGCGGTTCTTCGCGGTGTCACGCGCGGTGACCCGTTACCTGGAACGGCTCACCGGGCATGATGCGGCGCTGCGACAGCTGGCGCGCACGCGCTCGGATCTGGTGCGGAGGCTGACGCCGCTGTCGCCCGCCGGCCTTGGGCGCACCGACCATGGCCGCGTGCTGTCGGCCCTCGTCGACGATGTCGAGAACCTGCAGAATCTGCCGCTGCGGGTGGTGCAGCCTCTCGGCGTTGCCGGTGTCGTCGCGGTGGGCGCCGTCGCGGTGGTCGCGCTGATCTCGCCCAGCGCCGCGCTCGCCCTCGCGCTGTGCCTGCTGCTCGCAGCCCTCGCGGCGATCGGGCTGGGCTGGGTGTTCGGCTCCCGCGCGGAGAGCGTGGTCTCATCGCACCGCGCCGAGGTGTCGGCGGCTCTCGTCGACTACTACGGCAACCTCGACGTGCTGCTCGCCTACGGTGCCGAGACGCAGGCGCAGGACCGCATCGCCGCGGCGGATCGGGTGCTGCGGCGCGCGGTCTCGCGGGCGTCGCTGGCGCAGGCGATCGCCGCCGGCGTGGTCTCGCTGGCCGCGGGCGCAGCATCCGTCTGGGCCATCGCGGCAGCGTCGCCCGCACTCGTGACCGGAGGCATCGACGGCCCCTGGCTCGCGGTCGTCGTGCTCGTGCCCATGGTGGTGTTCGAGATCTTCGGCGCCGTGCCGATCGCGGCCGCATCATGGCGGAGCGTGCGGTCGAGCGCGACGCGGATCTCGTCGACGCTGCCGGAGGAGTTCCCGGCCGAGCTGCGGACGGATGACGGAACGGATGCCGAGTTCGACGCCGTTCCCGCGGTGCGCCTGCGTGGTGTCCGAGCATCCTGGCCCGGTGGCGCCGTCGCGTTCGCCGGCGTCGATCTGGACCTCGCGCCGGGGGAGCGGGTGCTCGTGTCGGGTCCGAGCGGAGCGGGCAAGAGCTCGCTGGCCGCGGCGCTCGTCGGGTTCCTGCGGGTCGAGGGCGAGTACACGGTCGGCGGGGTCGCCGCCTCGTCGATGTCAGGTGCGTCGCTGCGGCGTACGATCGGACTCTGCGAGCAGGCTCCGCAGTTGTTCGACGAGGACATCCGACAGAACCTGCTGTTCGCCCGCGACTCGGCGACGGACGCCGAACTGCTCGAGGTGCTCGATCGCGTCGGTCTCGCCGAATGGGCCGAGCAGCGCGGCGGGTTGGATGCGAGGGTCGGCGATCGCGGCGCTCTGGTCTCGGGTGGACAGGCGCAGCGGCTCGCGCTGGCGCGGGCTCTGCTGCGCGGCTTCCCGGTGCTGGTGCTGGATGAACCGACAGCCGGTGTGGATCCGGATGCGTCGGATGCTCTGCTTCGCGACCTGCTGGGAGCGGCGGGCGAGCAGTCGGTGCTGCTCATCTCGCACGTCGCGCCGCCGTCGGGCTCGGTGGACCGGGTGGTGCGGATCGAGGGCGGCCGCACTCTCGGAGGTTGACCGGGCGGTCCCCGTCGGTCGTTGAGCGAGCGAAGCGAGACGAAACGTCTGGGGCGGGGCGTTTCGTCACTTCGTCTCGCTGCGCTCGCTCAGTACGGCGCTCGTCGCTCAACGACCGGGTGTCCTTCTTCCGGTCGTTGAGCGAGCGAAGCGAGACGAAACGTCACCGTGCGGCCAGCTCGTCGCTGCGCTCCTCGCTCAACGACCGAGTGGACTGTTCTCAGCGCGCCAGATCGACCGGGGGTTCCATGACGACGCCCATCGCCTCGAACGCCCTGCGGCGCTCCTCGATGCGGCGGTGCAGCTCGAGCTGCGCGGCATCCACGAATTCCGGATCGAGCTCGATCGTCTCCGGATGCGGGTCACCGTTGTTCGCCGCGATGTAGGCGTCCAGCTCGGGACCTGACGTCCACGAGGTGATGAGAGCGAAGCGTGGCGCGACGCCGCGATGCCACACCGCGTGCCAGAAGCGCTGGGTGTCGACGATGATGCGCGATCCTTCGCGCAGCGGCAGGCGGATCTCGGTCGCCGGGTCGAACCGGTCGGTGCGCAGGATCAGCATCGAGTCGGAGTCGTCGGTGAGGTTGTAGTAACCGCGGACGACCCAGCCGGTGCCCTCGTCGTTGAGGCGGTTGTTGTCGTCCTGGTGCAGGTTGTAGATCGCGTCCGCATACTCGTTGGGCTGCAGTTCGATGACGCGGCACCGCCCGATCGGGGCTCCGGGCTCGAGGGCACGACGCTGCAGAACGGGCGCGAGAGCGACCTGCGATTCGACCCAGACGCCGTCCTTGTCGGTGCGCGGAGGGGTGTGGTTCCAGAATCCGTTGCACTCGAGGTCGCCGGCGTAACTCGCGAGCGGCGCGAAGCGGGTGATGCCCGACGAACGCCAGGGGACGTACTCGAGGTCGAGCCATTCGGCCGGGTCGGCGGCCTGGTCGTGGTCGTCGAGGACGACGTATCCGGTCTCGGCGAGTGCCTCGGAGGTGATGAATCCCATGCCGCGTCCTTCCGTCGGGGGTGTCGCTGAGGTAATCCTAACTCGCCAGATTCCCGGCGTCAGGGGCGGATGCCGGAGATAACCCGGGAGCCGACGCCCGCAGCATCCGTTGGCATCTGCGCCCGTCGTCTCCGACCGGCGCAGCATCCGCCGACGCCCCCGCGCATGCGCGTGAATCAGTGGGGGTGTCGTAGCTCAGCGGGGGCGTCGATAGGCCCGAGCGGCGACCTCGGCGCGCCGCATCCATCTCGATTCGCGCACGGGCACGCGGTGTCGTAAGCTAGTCCGCGGTGACGTGTCCGAGCGGCCGAAGGTGCAACTCTCGAAAAGTTGTGTAGGGTAACCCCCTACCGTGGGTTCAAATCCCACCGTCACCGCCATGGAAGCCCCCGAGAAATCGGGGGTTTTTCCGTATCCGGATGACCTCTCGCGTAGATCCCTAGTAGTACTTGGTTAGGTTGGTCCGGCGCGTTGGCAGTAGGGGCAGCAGCTGAGGAGACGGATGACCGCGGTTTGGAGTTCGCGAAGGATCTCGTAGAAGGTCAGGCTGCCCCTGCCGCTTTTGGGTCGGCGGTCAGGCGCTGGAGTGTGACGAAGAGATGAGCGGCGGTCACGAGCGTGACGTGGTGGTGCCAGCCTGGCCAGGTGCGTCCTTCGAAGTGGTCCAGGCCGAGGCCGTGTTTGAGTTCGCGGTAGTCGTGCTCGATGCGCCACCGGATCTTCCCGAGCCGCACCAACTCGGCGATCGGTGTGGTCTCGGGGAGTGTCGAGAGCCAGTAGTCGGTGGGCTCCGACTCGTCGTGTGCCCATTCGACCAGCAGCCAGCATTCGGGCAGCGACCCGTCGGCGTGACGGGGAATGTTCCGATTCGCCGGGCGGACTCTGCGAGCGGCAAATCGGCTGGTCATCGTCCCTTTGGAGCCTTGCCGCCAGGACACCTCCTCGAACGCCTCACCCGGCAGCGCCGCCGCGTAGCTCTTTGCCTGGACCGGGTCGCTCTGGTAACTCGGCTGCGTGGCCGGCCGGCCTGGTCGGCCCGTCGGGGTGGGGATCTCAAACCTGGCCGCGGCATCGTGCACACTCGTGGATGACTTGACCTGCACAACATACGGGATCGCGCGCTCGGTCAGCCCGGTGCGGAAGTGTCCGATCTCGCCGTAGCCGGCGTCACCGACCATCACCGGCGGGGCGAGTCTCCACGTGCGAAGTTCGTCGATCATCTCCAACGCGAGCTCCCACTTCGGTCGGTGGCGGACGGTGTCGGGGATCTGTGCCTTGACCCGACGAGCGGCAACCAACTCGGCATGCTCGTTGGTCTCCGAACAAGTCTCATCCCATCCCTCGGGGAGGAACAGCCGCCAATCCAACGGACACGACGCAGCGTCAGTGACCGCATGGATCGAGACGCCGATCTGCACGTTCCCGACTTTCCCGATCGTGCCCGAGTACTGACGCGCGACCCCCGGAGAGGCGGGTCCGTCTTTGACGAACCCGGTGTCATCGACCACCCACGCCTCCGGCGCGATCAGCGAGACAGCCTTGCGGGCGAGTTGGCGGCGGACCGGCTCGACCTGCCACGGCGATGAGGACACGAACTGCTGCAACTGCTGGTAATCGACCCCGAGCCGATCGCCCATCGGCTGCATCGACTTCCGCCGCCCCTCCAACATCAGCCCCTGCAGATACAAGCTGCCCTTCGACCGCTGATCCTTCCGCGAAAGCGACGCGAACACCTCGCCAACGAACCCATCCAACTCACTGCGCACCCGCTCGATCTCATCCGCTCGCACGCCGCGAGGTTAACAGTCTCCGCGACCATTAACAAAACCTAACCAAGTACTACTAGTGGACGACGCGAATTGAGCGGGGGCGAAATGCAACTGGTGACGGATGGCGATCCGTGTCGTTTCGCGCAGATTTGGCCGAGCGCCGCGACGGGCGACTGGGTGGTGCGCGAGGGCACGCTCGGACGCGCGGGCTCCGTTCGGGAGACGGGCATGAATCCGGAGTCGACTCCGATCGATCAGCTCGCCGCCCCGTACCTCGATAAGGGGTTCATCGAGGTCGATGACGACGGACGTGACGTCGTCGTCATCCAGTTCCCGATGCGCAACAGCGCCTACGACTGCCGCCTCATCGAACGGGCCACGGAATGGCTCGACGTCTTCCTCGACGAGCGTGGGCTCGGATTCGTCGACGGTCACGACCGCGGTGCGCGGGCCGGCGACGGCAAGATCGTCATCAATATCTTCGCTCGCGTCGTCGACGGTGAGCTGGGCGCGACGGCTGGCATGGCCGCTTCGCGGAAAGGGGCAGCGGACGCCGCACATGCCACCATCGCCCACCACGCTGCGGATGCGGACGACTGGACGCTCCGCTACGAGCGCACTTCTGGAAAGCTGCCCGGCGCCTTCCGTGTCTGAAACGACTCCCGCTCCGAACCGATCAGCTCGCCGCGGAACGTCGACGGCTGCGCGCCCCGTCCACGGATGCTTCGGGCTAGCGCCTGACGCGCGCCCGCGTCCGAGCCACGCTCGACAGCGTCGCCTGCACCGGCGTCCCCAGGTACAGACCGAGCGATGCGCCGGAGGCGAGCCCGATGCCGATCACCGCGGCGTCGACGAGCGAACCCCCGATGCCGAGCATCACGGTCGAACTCCCCGACGCATGCACCATCTCGAGCAACCCCTGGAACACGGCGACGCCGGGAACCAGGGGGACGATCGCCGCGGTGGTCACCGCGACCGAGGGCACATGCATCCGTCGTGCGAGCAGCATCCCGACGAAGCTCGCGAGCAGAGCACCGATCGCGCTCGCCGCCGCCGGATGCAACTGCACCGCGACACCGCCCGTGTACCCGGCCAGCGTGACTGCACTGAGGAGTGCGCTGACGAGGATGATCCGGATGCCGGCGCCGTTGAACACCGCGACCGATACGGCGATGATGATCGCGCCGATGACCTGGCTCGGGAGAGGACCGAACGGAGCGGGATCGTCGGGGAGATCCATCGTGAATCCGAGGACGCCGCCGAGTTCCAGCCCGACGAGGATGCCGATCACCACTCCGAGCGTCTGCATGGTCAGATCGAGGATGCGTCCGCCCGCCGTCAGGGCGAAACCGTCGATCGCGTCCTGTGCCGCCCCGACCACGGTCAGCCCGGCGAGCATCAGCACGATGCCGGACGCGACGATGATCGACGGACGGATGCCGACGAAGGGCTCGATCCCTGCGGCCCCGAGCGCGGATACGGCGACGGCGACAGCGGTGGTCACGAAGCCTCCCGCGATCTGACTGAAGAACAGGGGGACGCGCAGCCGCGCGAGACCCGCCTGGGTGAGAGCGGCGCTCAGTGCGGCGACGAAGGTGAGGCCGACGATGAGTGGCGAGGCCCCGAGCATGATGCTCACGCCGACGGCGAGCAGGGCGCGGGCGATCACGACGACCGGCTGCTGATAGCGGAAGGGCACGCGACGGATGGCACGGAAAGCCGTACGAGCGGAGTCGAGGTCGAGGCCGTCTTCGATGTCGGCGACCAGCGCCTGCACCCGCTGCAGCTTGGCGTGATCGGGTGCGGCGACACGGACGACGCGCACCAGCGTCTCGGGCCAGACCTCACCGCTGAGGTGGAAGGAGACGGTGATCGAGTTGTAGGTGACGTCGACCTGCACGTCGCGCATCCCGTACGCGGTGCACACGCGCGTGATCGCGAGAGTGACGTCGTGGGCCGATGCTCCGATCGCGAACATGGACTCGCCGATGCGCGTGGCGAGGTCGAGCACCCGCGGAACGGTGCGCTCGTCGATCAGAGGCAGAGCCTCGGTATGCGCGACGGACGACGGGTCCGTGTGGACGATTCTCTGGACGGTGGCGAGCAGTCGCCGCGGGGATCTCGGGGACACGTCCTCCATTCTCTGCGGGGACGTCACCTGCGTCGGGAGGACGCTCGCGCGCCCTCGGATGCCGTCACATCCGCGGAAACTCGGGGTGAACGGCGGACGACACGCCCGGGGCGAAGGCATGGATTTGCCAGAACCCGGGATCCCGCGTAACTTATTACTTGTTCGCCCCACAGGGAAGCGGAGAGGCCGAGAGCCTCACCCCCCTCAAGCGGAGAACCACCTCCACTCGATCAGCTTCTCGGAGCAGATCGGAAACACACTTCTGTGTGAAGTGGAGCTTCTCACTCCTGAAGATGTCGATTTGACAGCCGGACGGAATGAGATAAGCTAGTCGAGTTGCCTCGGCGCGGTAAGCGCCTGGTGATGCGAATAGCTTCCCGCTTCTCCGACATGTCGATTTGACAGACTGAGAGAGACGGATAAGATTGTGAAGTTGCCCTTCGGGCCTGGTTGTGATGACTGGGTCGGGGGAGCGTCCGATCCTTGAGAACTCAACAGCGTGCACTTGTCAAATGCCAAATAACCTCGATTCAGTTTCGGCTGGATGAGATTCCTTTGGATCAAAGACCAGCTCCTTTCGGGGGGTTGGCAACGGATAGTCAGCAATGAATATCTCTTTGGTCAGCATCAAACTCGCTGCGGTCATCGTTTTCCCGATGGTTGTATGCATTTCTTTTTTACGGAGAGTTTGATCCTGGCTCAGGATGAACGCTGGCGGCGTGCTTAACACATGCAAGTCGAACGGTGAAGCCCAGCTTGCTGGGTGGATCAGTGGCGAACGGGT
>NZ_JBJDRJ010000061.1:0-15379 GCF_044987415.1 Microbacterium sp. ZW T5_45
CCCGAGATCGCCACCTCCGATCTCGCCGACGCCGCTCTGCTGCTGGCGTGCTGGGGCGCACCGGGAGGCGTGGGGCTCCGGATGATCGACCCGCTGCCTGGAGAGGCGCTCGCCGACGCGCATCGCGTTCTCGCCGCACTCGGTGCGATCGATGACGACGGGCGGGCGACGACCGAGGGTCGGGAACTGGCACGGATCCCCACCGATCCACGGCTCGCGAGGGCGCTTCTCGACGGCAGTCGCATCGTGGGGAGCCGGATCGCGGCCGAGGTCGTCGCGCTTCTCGGCGGCGACGTGCGGATCGCCGACGCCGATGTCGCCCAGGCCCTCATCACGCTGCGCGGCGGACGCACTCCCGACGCCCGACGCTGGCGGAACGACGTCGAGCGGCTGTCCGGCCTGGTGACGGCGACGCCCGGCATCCGCTCCGATCTCGACGGCACCGGCCTCGTGATCGCACTGGCGTTCCCCGACAGGATCGCCCGGCGCGTGGACCGCACCGCGGACGGGGCGACGTTCCTGCTGGCGTCCGGAACCCGTGCCGGCGTCCGCGGACCGCTCGCCGGTGCCGAATGGCTCGCCGTCGCCGAGGCCGCTCGGGCATCCGGGCGCGCGACGGCGGGCTCCGGCGCGATCGTGCGATCGGCCGCGGCGCTGTCGGAGGAGCAACTCGAGAGCGCCGCCGGCCACCTGCAGACGGATCGCGTCGAGGCGGAGTTCGCGAACGGACGTGTGCAGGCGCGGCGGGAGCGCCGCATCGGCGCCATCCTGCTGTCCTCGGCTCCGGTGCGCGCGTCGGCCGACGAGGGGCGGGATGCCGTGCGCCGTGCACTGCAGCGCGACGGGTTGGGAGTGTTCACCTGGTCGGATGCCGCCGACGAGCTGCGCCGACGGCTGGCTCTGCTGCACCGCGAGCTCGCATCGCCCTGGCCGGACGTGTCGGATGCCGCGCTGCTCGCCGGGCTCGACCGGTGGCTCGCGCCCGATATCGATGCACTGGCGGGCGGAACCCCTGCCGGACGGATCGAGATGGCGTCGCCGCTGCGCCGCCTGCTGCCCTGGCCGGATGCTGCACGGCTGGACGACCTCGTGCCTGAGCGGCTCGAGGTGCCGAGTGGATCGCGCATCCGCATCGCCTACCCGCCACTCGATGACACGGCGGCACGGCCTGTCGTCGCCGTCAAGCTGCAGGAGTGCTTCGGCTGGGCCGAGACGCCACGGCTCGTCGACGGGCGCGTGCCCGTGCTCTTCCACCTGCTCTCCCCCGCCGGGCGGCCGCTCGCGGTCACCGACGACCTCGCCTCGTTCTGGTCGGGTCCCTATGCGCAGGTGCGCGCCGAGATGCGCGGGCGGTACCCGAAGCATCCGTGGCCCGAGGACCCGTGGGCCGCCACGCCGACGAGGCACACGAAGAACCGGGCCGGGCGGTAGCGGGTCGGGGCGCGTGTGCGCATGCGCATGTGTGTGCGTGCGCATGCGCGTGCGCGTGCGAGAAGTCGGAGATCCCGCCCGACACGCCCTCCCGCAGCCCCGCCCGGCGGCGTGTCGCGCCTTCGCTCCGACCTTTCCTACCGGGAGGCGGAAGAAAGCTCAGGGCGTGCGGCGGCGGAGCGTCGCCGAGGCGAGCACCAGCGCACCGGCCGCGAAGGCGGCGACGATCAGCAGAGGACGCAGCACCTCATCGCCGACGTCACCGGCGACCACGGCGTCCACAGCGTCGATCGCATGGCTCAGCGGCAGCCAGTCCGAGATCGCGTGCAGCGCATCCGGCATCCGATCGCGAGGAAGGAACACGCCACCGAGGATGATCTGCGGGAACACGAGCAGCGGCATGAACTGCACCGCCTGGAACTCCGTGCGGGCGAACGCGCTGGCCAGCAGCCCGAGCGCCGTGCCGAGGAGTGCATCCACCACCGCGACGAGACCGAGCTGCCACAGCGGACCATCGACACCGAGCCCGCACACGCCGACCGCGAACCCCACCGTCACGACCGTCTGCAACACCGCCATGAGTCCGAACGCGAGCGCATAGCCGAGGATGAAGTCCGCCTTGGCGAGTGGCGTCGTCATCAGACGTTCGAGAGTGCCCGACCTCCGCTCACGCAGCGTCGTGATCGAGGTGATCAGGAACATGACGATGAAAGGGAAGAGCGCGAGGATCGCCCCGCCGACACTGTCGAACACATCTCCCTGATCGCTCAGCACCCAGGCGAAGAGACCCACGAGCAGGCTCGGTGCGATGAGCATCAGGGCGATCGACCGCGGATCGTGACGGAGCTGTGCGAGCACACGCGCCGCAGTGGCGAGCATCCGCCGGCCGTTCATCCGTTCGCCTCCCGTCGTGAGCGCCGCGATCGCGCCCGATCCACGTCGGCGTCCCTGTCGATGAGCGCGAGGAACGCGGCCTCGGGATCGGTCACGCCCGTGTCTGCGAGCAGCCGCTGAGGCGTGGTGTCGGCGATCACGCGTCCGTCGCGCAACAGCAGCAGCCGGTCGCAGCGGAGGGCTTCGTCCATGACGTGGCTCGAGATCAGGAGCGTCACCCCGCCCTCGGAGAGAGTGTGGAACAGCGTCCACAGCTCGGCGCGCAGCACCGGATCGAGGCCGACGGTGGGCTCATCCAGGACCACGAGCTCGGGCGCCCCGATCAACGCCATCGCCAGAGAGACCCGCGTCGCCTGTCCTCCGCTGAGCGCATCCGCTCGCCGGTCGGCGTGCGAGAAGAGATCGACCTCGGCGAGAACCCGATCGACTTCGGATCTCGGCGCCTTCAGGATCGCGGCGACGTAGGCGAGGTTCTGCCGCACCGTGAGGTCGCCGTAGACCGCACTGCCCTGCGTGCCGTACGCCACGCGGTGGCGCAGGCCCGGCGACCCTGCAGGCTCGTCGAGCACGGTGATCTCGCCGGCCGAGATGCGCTGGACCCCGACGATCGAGCGCAGCAGCGTGGTCTTGCCGCATCCGGAGGGGCCGAGCAGGCCCGTGATCTGCCCGCGCCGGATCGTCAGCCCGATGCCGTCGAACACCCGGACTCGCCCTCGGCGCACCGAAAGACCCGAGACCTGCACCGCTGCAGTATTCATCATGCGATGAATTATGCGCTTGTGCGGCGGGCTGGTCAACGGGTCGTGCGGCCGCGCCTTCTCACGCCCGCGCCCCTTCATGCCCACGCCCCTCCCGGGCTACGACGCCCCTGCTGAAATGCGTGAATCAGCGGGGGCGTGGTAGCTGAACGGGGGCGTCGGCGTGAGAACCGGGCCCCGCTGTGCCACCGCGGCCCGGCGCGCATCCCAGCGAGTCAGTCGAACAGGTACCGCTGCACGGTCGCGCCCACGCGCGGGACGAGATCGTCGACGGATGCCGCCGTGAGAGCCGGCAGCTTGATGACGTAGCGGGCGATGAGCATCCCGGCGATCTGCGAGGCGACCAGGCCCGCGCGCAATTCGCCGTCGTCGACCTCGAGCGACCGGGCGATGCGGCTGATCAGCTCGCGCGACAGGAATCCGGCCAGCATCGGCGTCGTGAGCTTGCTGCCGATCGCGGTGCGGATCAGCATCACCCCTCGGCGCCGCACCTCGGGCCGCTCGAACGACTCGAGCACGTAACGGACCAGCCGCTCCCCCACCTCGTCGCGGGGTCCGCGCAGGATGCCGGGCACATCGACGTCAGGGCGCATCGGCACACCCACGGCGTCCGCGAACAGATCGGCCTTGGTTCCGAAGTAGTGATGCACGAGAGCCGCGTCGACACCCACGCGCGCGGCGATCGAGCGGATCGTCGCCCCCTCGTATCCGCGCTCACCGAACTCGTCGACCGCCGCCGCGAGGATGCGCTCCCTCGAGTCGGATCCGCCACGGGGGCGCCCTCGACGCTTCGGCGCCTTCGACTCGGTCATGCGCCACACCCTATCGACAGGCGGATGCCGGCACACAGGGCTTGCGCGATCTGTGGATGATCAGGCGAGAAGGTGGCGCAGATAGCGGTTCGGATCATCGAGGAACGACCGCCAGTGCGCGACGAGCTCGAGGTCGTCCCACGCCGCCTCGCGGATGCCCCATTCGCCGACCTCGAGGATCCGCGCACCGGGCAGAGCCGCGAGCACAGGAGAGTGTATCGCGCACAGCACCTGCCCGCCCTCGTCGGCGATGCGCTGCAGCACGGCGATGAGCGCCAGGGTCGACTGGAAGGACAGCGCGGCCTCGGGCTCGTCGAGGCAGTAGAAGCCGGGCTCGTCGAATCGGCTCTCGAGCAGCGCGAGGAACGACTCCCCGTGACTCATCTCGTGGAACGGCACGTCGGCGCCCCCGGTCGAGGGGTTCTCCTCGAGGTACGTGTAGAACGAGTGCATCGTCTCGGCCCGCAGGAAGAACCCCCAGCGATTCGCGCCGATGCCGCGTTGCAGGCGGAGCCAGTCCGACAGCGGCGACTCGGTCGCTCGCGTGCGGTGCCGCGCCTGACGTGAACCGCCCTCGGGCGACAAACCGTAGGCGATCGCGATGCCCTCGACGATCGTGGATTTGCCGCTGCCGTTCTCCCCGACGAGGAAGGTCACACCCGGCGCGAGATCGATGCCATGGCGCAGCACCTGCGCGACCGCCGGGATGCTCGCCGGCCAGCGCCCGTCGGGTACCGGCGCGTCGTCGTTCGGGCGCACCGCGACGACGGGCTGCTCGCGCCGCCGCCTGCTGCCGGGCGTCCAGATCGATTCCACGGGAGCGACGCTACCCGCGACCACCGACACGTGGGGCGCTCAGCACTCGATCACGTTCACCGCGAGTCCGCCCTCGCTCGTCTCCTTGTACTTCGTCGACATGTCGAGCCCGGTCTGCCGCATGGTCTCGACGACGGCATCCAGAGAGACGTAGTGGCTGCCGTCCCCGCGCAGCGCGAGGCGAGCCGCCGTGACAGCGGTCGACGCGGCGATCGCGTTCCGCTCGATGCACGGGATCTGCACGAGTCCGCCGATCGGATCGCACGTAAGCCCGAGATGATGCTCCATCGCGATCTCCGCCGCGTTCTCGATCTGGCGATTGGTGCCACCCATCACGGCGGTGAGGCCGCCGGCGGCCATCGCGCACGCCGAACCCACCTCGGCCTGACAGCCGCCCTCGGCCCCGGAGATCGAGGCGTTCGCCTTGAACAGCGAACCGAGAGCGGTCGCCGTGAGCAGGAAACGACGGATACCGCGTCGGCGGTTCGCCTCGGCGACCAGGGCCTCGTCGCGCCCTTCGTCTCGTCGCTGCGCTCCTCGCTCAGGGACCGGGGCCGCGACCGCGGCCGTCGCGGTCTCGTCGAAGCCGAGCAGAGCGCTGCCCACCAACTCGCCATAGGGGGTCACGGCGTTGCCCGAACCGAGGCCAGAGTCGGCGAGGAACCGCCACCAGTACATGGCCACGGCAGGGAGGATGCCGGCCGCGCCGTTGGTCGGAGCCGTGACCACCCGTCCGCCGGCGGCGTTCTCCTCGTTCACTGCGAGCGCGAACGCGCCGAGCCACTCCCCCGGCAGTTCACGGCGACCGTCGGACTCCGCCTCCTCGAGCTGCGCGCGGATCGCCCCGGCGCGCCGCTTGACCTTCAGGATCCCCGGCAGCACGCCCTCGGCGTGCAGACCGGCGTCGACGCATCCGGCCATCGCATCCCAGATCGCGTCGAGTCCGGCCGCGACCTCGTCCTCCGAGCGCATCGCGGACTCGTTCATGCGAGCCACCTCGGCGATCGTCAGACCGTGCTCGTCGCACAGCGCCAGCAGCGACGCGGCATCCGCATACGAGTATGGAAGCGCGGTCGAGGCGACTCCTGCGGCTTCGCCCTCGCGACGGATGAAGCCGCCGCCGACCGAGTAGAAGGTCTCCTCCGCCACGACGGCACCCTCGGCATCCCATGCCGTGATCGTCATCGCGTTCGGATGCCCCGGCAGACGCGTCCGCGGCGCGAAGACGATGTCGTCCTTCGCGAACGGCACCTCACGCGCACCGTCGAGCAGCAATGTCCCACCATCGGGGAAGTCCGTCCACGCCGCGCGGACCGCCGCCGGATCGCAGCTCTCGGGCGCGAGTCCACGAAGGCCGGCGACGACGGCATCCGGCGTCCCATGTCCGATTCCGGTCGCGCCGAGCGAGCCATACAGTGCGCACCCGACGCGGGAAACGCTGTCGAGCCTGCCGTCAGCGGACAGGCGACGGACGAAGTCGAGGGCCGCCCGCATCGGGCCGACCGTATGCGAGCTCGACGGCCCCACTCCGATGGAGAAGAGGTCGAAGGCCGAGACGTACGCTGTCACCCCTCCAGGCTACGCCGCATCCGGCATTTCGGTTCATGACCGCTAACCTGATCGCGTGAGCGACGACACCGGAATCCTTCTCTTTCTCGCCGCGGGCGTTCTCGTCCTGATCCTCATCGTCGTGTTCGGCGTGCTCGGATCGCGCCGCAAGAAGCGCGCGACCGAGCCGACCTTCTCGGCGCGGCAGTCCGCGATCGGCCGGCAGCCATTCCTCGAGAGCAGCGACCTCACGCTCGACGACACCCGCCAAGAGGAGATCTTCCGCCAGCGCTATGCGATCGGTGGAACTTTCACGCTCCCGGTAACGGATGCCGCGGGGACGAGCACCAACCGCCAGGTCGAGATCTCGCGCATCGGCCGCAGCCTGCGCGCGGGCTGGCCGCAGGCGAAGCTCGGCCTGTCGGTGTACTTCCGCGAGTGGGAGCAGAGCGAGTTCCCGGCTTCTTTCGCGGTGAAGGGCTCCGACCGCATCGTCGCCGTGTCGCTGGATGCCGACGGCATCACCGCTCTCGACGCGGCATCGGCTGTCGTGTGGTCGTCGCCATGGGAGCGGCTGCTGTTCTCGAACGGACCGGACCTCGTGCTCGGCGACGGCGCGAGCCGCACGGTGCGCCTCGAGTATCGAGATGCGGATGCCGCGCTCGAGGAGCTGATCGTGAAGTACGGCACGCTGAAGCAGATGCACTTCTGAGCATCCGTCAAGCCCCTTCTCACCGGCGACGGGCATCGCACATGCTGGGCGGAGCCAGTGAGAAGGGATTCACCATGAGCACGCCCGAGCACGACCACGCCGAAGCGCAGACCCCCACCCCGTCGCCGACGTCGGGAACGGATGCCGGTGAGCTGAGGGATCCTGCCGCGGAGTCCTCCGATCGGGAGGGCGAGGCGGAGACGCCCGCTGAGGCGGAGTCGGCAGAGTCCGCCGATCCTGCAGAGATCCCCGACAACGAACAGCTCGAGGAGCCGAGCACCGAGAAGGAGCCGTCGGAGGAGCCGAAGGCCCCGAAGCGCGACGACTCCGATCCCGACCATGAGGCGGTCGGGATCGGAGTCGTCGACGGTCCGGACGCATAGCCCGGTCGTTGAGCGAGGAGCGCAGCGACGAGACGAAACGTCCTGCCACGTTTCTTCTCGCTCCGCGGTTCCTGAGCGAGGAGCGAAGCGACGAGCGCCGTACTGAGCGAGCGAAGCGAGTCGAAGTGACGAAGGGCGCTCAACGACCGGAGGGAGCTACTCGACGAGCTTTCCCGTCGTGTCGACCTCGCGCATGAGCTCGGCGATCTCGGCGGGGATCGGCGGGATGCTCTCACGCGTGACACCGGCGGTCGGCGACCAGACGAGGTTCACCTGCAGCGTCGGATCCGTGTCGGGGTAGTCGCTGCGGTTGTGGCATCCGCGGGTCTCCCGACGCTCGAGCGCCGCCTCGAGCGTCGCCCTGGCGGCGAGCGCCGATGCCTTCAGGTCGAAGGCATGGGCGAGATCCTGGAACCCGGCGATGTCCGGGTGGATGCCGATGTCCTCCATCCGCCCCTCGATGAGGTCGAGCTCAGCGAGCCCGAGCTTCAGCCCTTCCTCGTCGCGCACGACGCCGGCGTACTCGGTCATCGTGTTGCGGATCGCACGCTGCAGCGCACGGACGTTCTCGCGTCCGTCGGCGGCGAGCAGGTCGTCGATCTCGGCTCGCGCCGCCGCGACGGCATCCGCCGATCGACGCTGGGCGTCGAGCCCTGCCGCGTGATCCATGGCCGCCTGGCCGACGATGCGTCCATAGACGAGGAGCTCGATGAGCGAGTTGCCGCCCAGGCGGTTCGCTCCGTGCAGGCCGCTTGACGCCTCGCCGATCGCGTAGAGGCCCTCGACGTCGGTGCGGTGATCCTCCGGGCGCACCCACACCCCGCCCATCGAGTAGTGCGCGGTCGGCGCGATCTCGATCGGATCGGTGGTGATGTCGAGCATCTGCAGCTCCATCATCGTCTGGTAGACACGCGGCAGACGGGTCATGATCGTCTCGCGAGGCAGGTGCGAGACGTCGAGCCAGACGCCGCCGTTCTCGGTGCCCCGGCCCTCCTTGATCTCGGTGTACGCGGCGAGCGCGACGCGGTCGCGCGTCGACAGCTCCTGACGCTCGGGATCGTACTTCGGCATGAAGCGCTCGCCCAAGGCGTTGCGCAGCACGCCGCCCTCCCCGCGGGCGGCCTCGGAGATGAGCGTGCCGGCCGCGTTCTCGGGCTCGAGGATGCCCGAGGGGTGGAACTGCACGAGTTCGGGGTCGCGCAGGCGACCGCCGGCTTCGACTGCGAGGCGGAACGAGTCGCCTGTGTTCTCGTCGCGCCGAGACGAGGTGCGCCGCCAGATGCGGTTGTGGCCACCCGCCGCGAGGATCACGGCATCCGCGTGGATCAGGTAGCGCGTGCCGTCGGCCTGGTCGAAGCCGTAGGCGCCGAAGATCACGTTGTCGCGCACGAGCAGGCGCGTGATGTAGACGTTGTCGAGGATCGGCACGTTCAGCTGCTCGGCCTTCGCGACGAGCGTGCGCTGGATCTCGAGCCCCGTGTAGTCACCCGCGAACGCGGTGCGGCGGAACGTATGCGCGCCGAAGAACCGCTGCGAGATGCGACCGTCGTCCTCACGGGCGAAGTCCATGCCCCAGCGCTCGAGATCGCGGATGCCGCGCTCCGCACCCTGCGTCACGATCTCGACCGTGTGCGGGTTGGCGAGCAGGTAGCTCTCCTTGATGGTGTCGGCGGCGTGCTGCTGCCAGCTGTCGTCGGCGTCCATGGTGCCGAGGGCCGCGTTGATGCCGCCGGCGGCGAGGGAGGTGTGGGCATCCTGTCGGGGGCGCTTGCCGACGGCGAGGACGTCGACACCGTGCTCGGCGACCTCGATCGCCGCGCGCAGCCCTGATCCACCGGTGCCGATCACGAGGATCGTGGTGGAGATCTGACGTTCGCGTGTACTCATGACTCCGACGCTAATTAGGGTGCCCTCACTCCGTCCAATGCATAGTTCGAGTCGAATCCATGCCGGTAGGCTATGGCGCATGAACCTCGAGCAGCTGCGCGGTTTCGTCGAGGTCGCCCGCCTCGGACACTTCACCCGGGCGTCCGAGAGTCTTCATCTCGCACAACCTTCGCTGAGCCGTCAGATCTCGACTCTCGAGAAGGAGCTCGGGGCCGACCTGTTCCATCGCGCCCGCGGACACATCTCCCTCACCCCCGCCGGTGAGACCCTGCTCCCCCGCGCGCAGCGGATGCTGGCCGAAGCGGAATCGATCAAGGAGGAGATGGGCGAGCTCGCCGGTCTCCGCCGCGGTCGCGTGCGACTGGGCGCGGCGCCGACGCTGTGCATCAGCCTCGTCGCCGAGACGCTCGGGACGTTCCGCGAGGAGCATCCGGGCGTCGAACTGCAACTGCTCGAGCGCGGCTCGCGACGCCTGATCGAGCAGCTCGCGGTGGGTGCCGTCGACATCGCGCTGATCACCGAGTCGACCGCGCATCCGGTCGCGGGGGTCAGCCTGACGCGGACCCGGCTGCTCACGGAGGAGCTCGTCGCGGTCTCGTCCGCCGCGAAGCCGCCGATCTCGGAGGGGCAGATGGTGTCGCTCGCCCACCTCGCCACGCTGCCGCTCATCGTGTTCGACCACAACTACTCGCTGCGCGCGACCGTGGATGCCGTGTTCGAGTCGGAGGGCTTCACGCCAAACGTCGTGTTGGAAGGGGCGGAGATGGATGCCGTGCTGAGCTTCGTCGAGCGCGGGGTGGGCGTCGCGATCGTGCCGGCGATGGTGCTGCTCGACCGACCGGAGCTGCGGTCGGTGCGCATCGCGCACGACGGGATGCGGCGCACCGTCAGCCTCGCGCACCGTGCCGACGTGACACCGGCGCTCGCCGTGGCGAAGATGCGTCGGGCGATCATCTCGACGGCGGCCGAGGTCGCACGGCGCGACCCCGCGATCACGAGTCTGATCGAGGACTGAGCCCTCGGCCGACGGCATCCGGAACACCCGAATATCGGCTTCG
The DNA here is from genome assembly GCF_044987415.1 of Microbacterium sp. ZW T5_45. NCBI lineage: Bacteria > Bacillati > Actinomycetota > Actinomycetes > Micrococcales > Microbacteriaceae > Microbacterium > Microbacterium sp. ZW T5_45. Next base: position 10,300 of record NZ_JBJDRJ010000061.1, read on the forward strand.
GCGTAACAGAACCTCTCTTCCCGCGTCTTAGAAGGCATGGGCCACTTCCACCCGCGCCGCGTGCGCGCGTTCTCCGCCGTCACCGCCGCGCTGCTCGCCGGCGGTCTGGCCGCTATGACCATCCCCTCCGCTGCGACCGCCGCTCCGACGACCACGGGCACGACGACCAGCGTCGCGTACACCGCCGGCAAAGGCGTCGGATCCGGGCAGTGGGGCGTCGTCGGCGACATCCGCACGCTCGAGTCCGGTACCACCTACACGTACGGCGCCGACATCAACCCCGTGACCGGATCGCTCACCGTGAGCGATAGCGGCAAGGTCGTCTACAGTGCTCTGTGCTCTTTCATCGGCATGAGCAATCCCTGCCAGACCGGCACGCCGAGCATCGCGGACTACGCCCTCCTCGGCGGCGATCCCGCCGCAATCGGCACGACCGACGTCGGAGCGACCGAGTACCTCGGCGCCGGCGCGTACGCGGTGAACGGTGCAGCGTCCAGCAGCCGCACCCGCAACACCGGCATCGGACAGCTGTACGAGACGTTCGCCGATCGCACGAACGTCGCCCTTCCCGTGAACGCGCAGAACGGCCCACGTGGCATCGCGCACACGGCCGACGGGGTCGCCTGGGTCGTGAACTCCGAAGCCGTGGCCCCCGTGGGCGGGGCGCCCGGCGCGGTCGACCGCTACGACGTGAACCTCACCCCGCTCACGGGCGCCGGCTGGACCGGTGCCTGGGCGCAGCGCGAGGAGCCCGGCGTGCACTTCTACCGCACCGGCATCGACACGACACCCGACGGCAGCATTCTCGTGAACTCCGAGGTCAGCGACCGTTTCCAGCGGTACGACGGCACGGGGGCATCCACCGGCTCGGTGCTGCTCGACCTCGCCGGCCCCGTCTACCGCAACCCGTACAGCGTCGCCGTCGACAAGATCGACGGCTCGATGTACGTGCCGCTCATCAACTTCCGTGACACCCCTGCGGTCACGCCGTTCCTCGAGAAGCGCAACGCGGCGAACGAGGTGGTCGGGCAGTTCACCTCGAGCGCATTGCTCGCCGGCCAGGTCGTGTTCAGCGCCGAGGTCGAGCCGCGGACGCAGGACGTGTTCGCGTGGAGCCAGAACGGATCGATCGTGCAGTGGGACAAGGACGGCGCCGAGGTCCAAGTGTTCCGCAACGGCACGACACCGGGAACCTTCCCCGGCCTCACCACTCCGCGCGGCATGACCTTCGACGACAACGGCCGCATGTACATCACCGTCGCCGAGGGCACGTCGTCGACCCGCGTGATGATCCTCGGCAAGACCCCGGACCCTGTGACCTCGGTGTGCTCGCAGTTGGGCGCCGACCGGACAACGGCCAGCCTCACGATCGACTGCGCCTCGGGGCCGGCCGGTGCGGAGGCGCCGTACCAGCAGACGCAGCTGCTCGATTACATGATCGAGGCGTCGACCGACGGCGGCACGACCTGGCAGGTGTTGACGAAGGATGCCGGAGTCTCGGCCGAACGCGAACAGACCGTGAGCGGGCTCGACCCGGCCGCGAATTACACGTTCCGCGTCTCGGCGTGGAACGAGGCGGGCAACGGCGACTGGATCACCAGCACCCCGATCGACTACACGACCGCCGACGTCACGTTCGACGGCGTCGAGAACACCGCGGTGATCTTCGACGCGCTCACCGGCGACGCCGGCTCCAGCGTGCCGACGGGTATCGCGCTCGTCGACGCCGATGGCGCGACGCAGCCGACCCTCACGGTCGACGGCGAGGGCACGTACACCGTGAACGCCGACGACACGATCACCTTCACGCCCGTCGAGGGCTTCACGGGTGACGTCACCCCGGTCACGATCGCCGTGCTCTTCGATGGCTGCGATCTGCGCAAGACGATCACCGGCACACTCATCGCGAAGCCCCGACTGACGCTGCAGGCGACGGTCGTCGGCGGCACGCTCACCGCCGACGACATCGATCTCACCGCGATCGGTCCCTCCACCATCACGGGCGTCACAGGCGCGACCGCCGTGACGCATGCGGTGGTCGACGGCGGCGAGTACACGCTCGCCGCCGACGACCTCGCCTCGTACACGGCATCCGACTGGACCTGCGTGCTCACCGGCACCGAGACGGCGGTCGATGTCTCGGTGAGCGCCGTTATCGGGCTCGTACTGAGCCAGGACGTGACCTGCTCGATCGTCTACACGTTCGTGCCGACGACCACGCCCGAGCCGTCGACTCCGCCGGTCGACCCGACCGGCACCACGCCGTCGTCGACGCCGACGACCGCGCCCACGACCGCGGGCGGCCTCGCGGCAACCGGTCAGGGCACACCCGTCGTGCTGATCGCGCTGGCCGTGACCCTGCTCATCGCCGGCGGCGCAGTCGCCGCGATGCGCCGCTCACGCCGCGGCTGACGCTCACGAGCTGACGCACAGAAGCCGACGTGCGAAGGGCCGGCCGGCCCGCAGATCGAGAAGGGTCCGGATGCCGAGCATCCGGACCCTTCCTGCGTCAACGGATCGGGATCGTCTCCCCGGTCACCCGGCCGTGCCGGTCGAGCAGATGACCGAGGTGCTTCATGGTGCGCAGCACCACCGAGCGATCGGCGATCGTGACACCCGGAAGCCGCTCCTCGATCGTCGCCTCGAGCCGGCTCACGTCCTGCAGCGTGCGCAGCCACACGGCCATGATCACGTTGTACTCGCCCACCGTGTTGACGACGAGCCGCACCTCCTCCATGCGCCCGAGCTGCGTGCCGATTCGGGCGACCATCGCTGCGGGCACCTTGAGGAAGTACCAGGCGTAGATCGGCCAGGGGGTCTGATCACGGGCGACGTCGACCCGGATCGCCAGGCGCCCGGACGCGCGCATCTCGGCGATCGCGTCGCGCACCCGCCGCGGCGATACCCCGACGCGACGGGCGAGCTCCGTGGTGCCGATACGGCCGTCCTCGGAGAGCTCGGCCCCCAGGCGGCGCCGTTGCTCGACGCTCAGGCGCACGGGAACCGCCGGCGCCGGCGGTTCCATCGCCTCGATCTGCGCGACCTCGCCGGGCGACAGCGAGCGCAGGCGCCAATCCCGTGCGTCGCGCACCGTCGCCGACACGAGGTGCGTGCGCATCGAGCGGATGCCGGAGATCCCACGGATGCGCTCCAACGTCCACTCGGCGAGCGCGGCGGCATCCGTCGCGGCCAGGGTCAGCAGGATGTCGCGCCCGCCCGCCGTGAGATCGATCGTGAACGGCTCGGGATCGCGGGACAGCGTCTCGGCGACCGCCAGCGTCTCGCCGGGGCTGCAGTCGATCTCGATCAGCACCACCAGACCGGGCGGGCCGTCGCCGTAACCGGTGACGTACACGACGCCCTGCTCGCGCATGCGCGCCCACCGTCGCGCGAGGGTCACGGGATCGGCGCCCACGATCGGCGCGAGCGCCGTCCAGGTGGCGCGCGGGCTGATCTGCACAGCGTGCACCAACCGCTGATCGAGATCATCGAGAACTGAATCCTGCATGAACGACCTCCTTCGTCCATTTTCCTGCATCAAGCCGAATCCAGGGCATGCGATTTCATATCGTCTCTGCATTCCCGCCCTTTCTCTCAAGGAGACGCCATGGCCGTCACCGCACCACCCGGCACGACCGCCCCTTCCCGCACCGCGTTCCGCGGCGTCGTCGGATTCCTTGTCGTCATGGAGCTCGGCTCCGGCATGCTCCAGGGCTGGTACCCCGTGCTGCTCGCGGCGATCGGCACCGAGTTCGGAGTCGGCGCCGCGCAGCTCAACTGGGTCAGCGCCGCCTACATGCTCGCCACCGTGGTCTGCGTGCCGATCCTCGCGAAGCTCGGCGACCGCTACGGCCACAAGCGGCTCCTCGTGATCTCCGCGGCCCTCGTCGCCCTGGGCTCGATCGTCGTCGCCCTCGCCCCGAACTTCGGCGTCCTGCTCGTCGGGCGCGCGCTGCAGGCGCCGCTGGCGGCCTTCCTCCCGCTCGAGTTCGCGATCGTGCGCAACCGCGACGCGAAGTCCGCAGGTCGCTCGATCGGCAAGCTCGTCGGCGCCCTCACCTTCGGCGCGGCGATCGGCGCACTCGGCTCCGGCCTGCTCTACGGAGCGGTCGGCGATCTGCGCATCGTGCTCTGGATCCCGGCGATCTTCCTCGCTCTCTGCGTGCCCGTCGTCGCCTTCCTCGTCCCCGAGTCCACCGTCCGCGCCACGGGGCGCACCGACTGGCTCGGCGCGAGCCTGCTCGGCATCGGTCTCCTCGCCGCGCTCGGCGGCATCTCCAACGCCTCGACGTGGGGCTGGACGAACCCGATGACCTGGCTCGTGATCCTCGGCGGCATCGCCCTGCTCGCCGTCTGGGTGTTCGTCGAGAAGCGCGTGGCGCACCCGCTGATCGACGTGACGTTCCTCCTGAAGGGCGGCGTCGGACTGCCGCTGATCATCGCGTTCCTCTTCGGCGCGCAGCTGTTCGGCAGCCAGTCGGCGTCGAACGTGTTCGTGCTCAGCGACCCCGACGTCGTCGGCTTCGGGCTCGGCCTCACAGCGGCCAGCGTCGGTCTGATCTCGCTCGCCGCCGCACTGTCGGCCTTCGTCGCCTCGATCCTCGGCGACCGCATCGCGGGACGCATCGGATCGAAGGGCACACTCGTGCTCGGCGGCCTGCTCGTGACGGTCGGATACCTGCCGTTCCTTCTGCTCTCGTCATCGGCACCCGCAGTGATCGCCGGCATGGTCATCGGCGGCCTCGGCAACGGACTGCTGATCTCGGCGCTTCCCACGATCGTCGTGAAGCGCGCACCGGCCGATTCCGTCGGCATCGCCTCGGCGCTGTACAACACCTCGCGCACGGCCGCCGGAGCCGTCGCGGGAGCCGTCTTCGCCCTTGTCATGGCGAGCTTCGTGCTCACGATCGGCACGGGCGACACTGCCATCGTCACCACGGCGTTCACCGGCTATGTCGCCGTGTGGAGCGTGTGCGCCGCGATCGGCATCGCGATCGCCGTGCTCTCGCTGTTCCTGCGTACTGTGCCCGAGCCGGCCGAAGGCTCCCACGGTCGCGGTGAATCCCGCATCCTGCAGAGC
>NZ_JBJDRJ010000062.1:0-15221 GCF_044987415.1 Microbacterium sp. ZW T5_45
CATCAAGCCCTGGGCTACGCCACTCCAGCCGAAGCGATGGCCCATCTGACACGGACCACCGCCGCCAAAGCGGCCTAACCAGAACGGAAATGAGAACAACACTCCACGACACGCGGGCCGCCCTAGTTCCGGTCGGTTTCGCGCGCGAGTGCCGGTCTCGCGCAAGAAGCCCGGCCTCGTGACAGCACGCCGGTCTCATCCCCGCACGAGCCGAGCCGAACCCCGCACGAGTCGAGCCGAGGCGACCTGCACGAACCTCAGCGCTTGCGGTCGTCGTCGTCCCAGGGGCCCTCCCACGAGCCCGCGCGGCCGCCGTCGTCGCCCTCGCCGCGTCCGCGCCGCGAGCGAACGAACTGCACGATGATCAGTGTCAGCGACGTGAGCAGGATCACGAACGCCACGAGGAACATCAGGTCGCTCTGGTTCACGGTCGCTTCCCTTCTGCGGCATCCGCCACGATCTTGGCGATCCGCGCATCGCGGGTCGCCTCGCGCTTCGCCATCGCGATGTGCGTGAGGCCGAACTTCTTCACCGACTTCGGGAAGGCATCCCAGTTCTCCCGCGCGGCCGGCACGGCGTCGAGCGCCGCCGTCAACTCGGGCGGCTCGATACCCGCCTCCGGGCCGTCGAGAAGCGTCCACGAACCGTTCGCCTTCGCCGCCTCGAGCACGCGGATGCCGGCGGGCGCCAGCAGCCCCGCCTGCTCGAGCTCGATGAGACGGGCCTTGTTCGTCGCCGCCCAGCCGCTTCCGGCTCGACGCGGTGAGAACCACTGCGCGTTCCGGCCGTCGATCACCCGCACCGGGCCGTCGATCCAGCCGAAGCACAGCGCCTGCCGCACGGCATCCTCATAACCGACGCCGGCGACCTCGCCGCCGCGCACGCTCATCAGCCACACGCCGGCCGTGCGCTCGTGGTGCTCCTCGAGCCAGGCGCGCCAGGCCGCGGCATCCGCTGCCGTCACCTGCTCGCCGTCGTCGAGGGCTCCCACGTCAGTCCTCGTCGAGCGTGGGGATCGACGCGGTGACCGTCGGCAGCAGGTCGGCGACCGACTGCACGACCTCGTCGGGCCGGAACGGGTACTTCTCCATCTCGGTTCGGTCGCTGATGCCGGTCATGACGAGCACCGTGTGCAGACCGGCCTCGATGCCCGCGACGATGTCGGTGTCCATGCGGTCGCCGATCATGCCTGTCTTCTTCGAATGCGCGCCGATCTTGTTGAGCGCCGAGCGGAACATCATCGGGTTCGGCTTGCCGACGACGTAGGGCTCCTTGCCGGTCGCCTTCGTGATGAGGGCCGCGATCGCGCCGGTCGCCGGCAGCACGCCGTCGGCCGAGGGGCCGGTCGCGTCGGGGTTCGTGACGATGAAGCGCGAGCCCTTGTTGATGTGGCGGATCGCCTTCGTGATCGCCTCGAACGAGTAGTTGCGCGTCTCGCCGACGACGACGAAGTCGGGGTTCGTCTCGGTCATGATGAAACCGGCCTCGTGCAGCGCGGTGAGGATGCCGGCCTCGCCGATCACGAACGCCGAACCGCCGGGCAGCTGCTGCGCGAGGAAGTCCGCGGTCGCCAGGGCCGAGGTCCAGATGCGCTCCTCGGGGACCGTGAGTCCGCTCGCGCGAAGGCGTGCGGAGAGGTCGCGGGCGGTGAAGATCGAGTTGTTGGTGAGTACGAGGTACGGGATCTCGTTCTGCTCCCATCCGGCGAGCAGCTCGGATGCTCCGGGGATGGCGTCGTTCTCATGGACGAGCACGCCGTCCATGTCGGTGAGCCAGCATTCGATGTCATCGCGGTGTGCCATGTGCTCAGCCTAGAGGGACGGAGTGGCCGGTGTCTGAACGGGTCTACGCGCTGAGCCAGACGATGTCGGATGCTCCTTCGGGAAGTTCCGTCGAGACGCCTCCGACCAGCACTCCGTGGGCTGTCGCGGTGACCTCGGCTCCGACGACGATCGCGGCGGATTCGAGAGTGCACAGCAGATCGGGGTCGCGGTCGTCGACGCGCAGGACCCGACCCACGTGGCCCTCGGCGGCGTCGGCGAGCAGCACGAACGGCACCCGGTCGACGTGACCCTCGGCATCCGGGATGGCGTCGCCGTGCGGGTCGAACCGGGGGCGCCCGAGTCGGGCGTCGATGCCCTCGAGCAGGCGGTCGCTGATCGTGTGCTCGAGCACCTCGGCCTCGTCGTGCACCTCGTGCCAGCCGTAGTCGAACTCGCGCACGAGCCAGGTCTCGATGAGCCGGTGGCGGCGGATGATCGCGAGAGCCCTGGCGGTACCGGCATCCGTCAGCCGCACCGCTCCGTACGGCACGTGCGAGACGAGGCCGGCGGCGGCGAGCTTCTTGACCATCTCGGTCACAGACGACGGGGCGATGCCCAGCTTGCCCGCGAGCACCGAGGGGGTGATCGGGGCGTCCTGCCATTCGGTGTGCGCGTAGACGGTCTTGAGGTAATCGTCAGCTGCCGGGGATGCCACGGGTACAGCCTACGGAGTCAGGCGCCGGTGATGATGCCGAAGGCCACTTGACCGGCGAAGAACACGACGACGAAGCCGAGCAGGGCAGCGGCCAGCGAGAGGCGGCCGTCGAAGCCCTCGACCTCGGCGATGCCGAAACGACGGGCGCGGAACGCGAGGATCAGCGTGATCACACCGAGGGCGAGCTGTGCCCACGGCCCGCCGACGGGCAGCGCCTGCGGAAACGCGACGAGAGCGACGCCGAGCAGGCCGGTGGCGATGCCGATCCAGGTGAGAAGGCGGACCTTGGCTTCGGCAGTCATGCTGTCGAGCCTAGCCGCGGCTGATCGCGCCGGTCGTCCCGGTCACGCGCCGGTGAGGACGAGCCAGAGCAGCGCGCCGTTCAGAGCGATGAGGAGCACGGACGCCACGACTCCGGCGGCGGTGGTCCACACGCGGTTCGTCCACTGCCCGAGCGTGCGCCGCTGCGCCGTGAGCACGACGAGCGGGATCAGGGCGAAGGGGATGCCGAACGAGAGCACGACCTGACTGAGCACGAGCGCGAGTGTGGGGTCGACGTTCAGCCCGAGGATCATGAGCGCGGGGATCAGGGTGATCAGGCGGCGGGCGAGGAGCGGGATGCGCACGTGCAGGAGTCCATGCATGATCTCGGCGCCCGCGTAGGCACCGACCGAGGTCGAGGCGAGTCCTGAGGCGAGGAGGCCGACCGCGAACAGTGTGGCGACGACGGGGCCGAGTCCCGCCTCGAGCGCCGCATGCGCGCCCTCGAGCGAGTCGGTGCCGTCGACGCCGACGAGGTTCGCGGCGGCGAGCAGCAGGATCGCGAGGTTCACGGAACCGGCGATGATCATCGCGATCGACACGTCCCAGCGGGTGGCGGTGAGCAGACGGCGGATGCGGGAGGGCTCGGTGCGAGCATCCGGGGTGTGCGTGTCGGAGGCTTCAGTCATGCCGGCCTCGCCGGCCTGCGGTTCGGAGGCGATCCGGGCCGAATCTTCGTGCCGGCCGAATCGGTCGCGGGAGAGAGCGGAGTGCGCGTAGATCGCGTGCGGCATGATCGTCGCGCCGAGGATGGATGCCGCGAGCAGCACGGATTCCGTGCCCTCGAAGCGCGGCAGCAGGCCGCCGGCGATCCCCGCGGGGTCGGGAGGCGCGACGAAGACCCCAGCGACGAAGCCGATCGTGATGACGGCGAGGAGCCCGATGATCACGAACTCGAAGGGGCGGGGGCCGCGACGGCTCTGCACCGCGAGCAGCACCATCGAGACGGCGCCGGTGATGAGGCCGCCGAACAGCAGCGGGACGCCGAAGAGCAGGTTGAGGGCGACCGCGCCTCCGATGATCTCGGCGAGGTCGGTGGCCATGGCGACGAGTTCGGCCTGGGCCCAGTACGCGCGGCGTGCCCACGGACGGCGGATGCGTGAGCCGAGGACTTCGGGAAGGCTGCGCCCCGTGACGACGCCGAGCTTGGCGGAGAGGTACTGGATGAGCCACGCCATGACGTTGCCGGCGACGACGACCCAGACCAGTAGGTAGCCGAACTGCGCGCCGGCGGTCATGTTGCTCGCGACGTTGCCCGGATCGAGATACGCCACCCCCGCGACGAGCGCCGGTCCGAGCAGCCATAATCCGCGCAGGGGGCGGGGTCGGGCGATGCTGCTCGGGGCGCTGATCTCCGCTGATTTAGGCATACCGAAATCCTAGCGGATTTTTCGGTGCACCTAAAAGTAGTTGTACGCGTGTGAGCGTCGGCGTCGAGGTCCCGTCTCCGGAGGAGTTCTCTCGTTCGGGAGGAGTTTCAGCCGGAGATCGTCAGCCGGAACGAGAGTTCTCCTCCCGAGAGTGCGCGCGGAAGACGCCGGACACGGGAGTCAGCGTGCGCGGGAGACCTCCTGGGCGGAACGGATGCCGGAGCGTGGATACCCTGAGATCATGCATGCCGCGCACGCCGAATCCGACTCCGAGCATCCGGATGCTGTGAACCCCGGGGCCGAGCATCCGGGCTCGTCCGCACAGCCCGGCTACGGCGTGGGCCCCTGGCCGGGTGGGGAAGCCGAATGGCCGACCGACCCGCACTACGACCCCGAGCTGCTCGCCGCGGGCGACACGCGCAACGTCATCGACCGCTACCGCTACTGGCGGATGGAGGCGATCGTCGCCGACCTCGACACGCACCGGCATCCGTTCCATGTGGCGATCGAGAACTGGCAGCACGACATGAACATCGGCTCGATCGTGCGCAGCGCGAACGCCTTCCTCGCCGACACCGTGCACATCATCGGCCGCCGGCGCTGGAACAAGCGCGGCGCCATGGTCACCGACCGCTACCAGCACGTCGTGCATCACGAGACCGTCGAGGCTTTCGCGGCGTGGGCGGCAGAGGAGGGGATCCCCATCGTCGCGGTCGACAACGTCGAGGGCGCCGTACCCGTCGACCGGGCGGAGCTCCCCGAGCGCTGTGTGCTGCTGTTCGGTCAGGAGGGTCCTGGACTCTCCGAGGAAGCGCTCGCCGCGGCATCCGCTCATATCGAGATCACGCAGTACGGATCCACGCGATCGATCAACGCGAGCGCCGCGGCCGCGGTCATCATGTACGAGTGGTGTCGCCGCTACGCCTCGTCAGCCCAACCGCGCCTCGACGTGTAGATCGCGATCGATGCGCACCCGAACGTCGTGCAGCCGCGGACCCGAAGCAGCGAGCCCGAACTCCTCGTTCAGGTCGATGCGGCGTCCGATCTGATCCCGGATGCTGCGCCGCGCAACCCGCAGCGCCAGCGCGACGAGAGGGTTGCGGCTGCTCGCACGGAGATCCTCGATAGTGAGCACGCCGTCCCTCGTGACGCGAACGCACGCTTCACCGCGAACCGAGGCGAACAGCAGCTTGTAGCGGACCGCCGCCGATCCGATGATGCGCGCTCCATCGGCGCCGTCCTGATGGATCCCGACCCTGAGTCGCCGCACCCTCGCGTCGCCGGTCTCGAGCGCCGTGCGCATCACACGCTCGATCAGCGGTTCGACGTCGGCTGTCCGCATAGAGAAGGTCAAGGAACCGCTCATGCCGCGGCCCCCATCGCGCAGTCGGATGCCATTCCGATCGTCCGCAAGGGCGGCATCCGCAGACCTCTCGTACTCGACCCAATCGATCGGCGCGTCCCGGACCTCGGCGTCGATCGTGAGCGGCACCTCGGCGATGTGGACGGGCGCAGCGATGACTCGGATCTCCCGCGCGATCCCCGCTCGACGCGAACGGACCTCGGCCTCGGGGGTCGACGGCTTCGAGGATGCCGAGGGCAGCGTAGTCAGGTGCGCGCCCGTCGCATCCATCGTCAACAGGGAGAGGTCGTCCCCGCCGATGTCGGCGGAGATTCGGATGTCGTCCAGCCCCGAGAACTCGGCATCCGTCGTGAGCTCGGAGCGGATCCATCGGACGACGGCATCCGCGTCCTGCGGCCAGGTCTCGCTCATGCGTCCACGGCCACCCAGCGTCCGGACCGGACCCGCCAGCCGAGGGTCGCGAGCCGCGCGAGCAGATACACGCCGAAGAAGGCGACGGCCAGCCACACCAGGCCGATGGAGCCGGTGACGCCGATCGTGGCGATGATCCAGAGCGCGGGCAGGAACGGCACGAGGTTGAGGGCGCCCGCGATCGCGAGGTACCTCACATCGTTCGCGCCCATGAGCACCCCGTCGAGCACGAACACGACGCCCGCGATCGGCTGCGCGACGGCGAGCACGAGCAGAGCGGGCTGCACGAGCGCGGCGAGGGCGGTGTCACCCGTGAACAGGATGCCGATCACGCCTGAGAGCGCAGCGATGAGCACGCCGACGATCACACCGAACCAGAGCCCCCAGGCCACGGTGCGGCCGAGGACCCGTTGCACCTGCGCTTCATCGCCTGCTCCGAGCTCCTTGCCGATGAGTGCCTGCGCGGCGATCGCCAGCGCGTCGAGGGCGAACGCCGCCGCGGAGAAGATCGTGAAGACGATCTGCCAGCCCGCGAGTTCCTCGGTGCCGATGCCGGTCGCGACGCCGACCGTCACGAGCAGGGCGGCGCGCAGGCTCACCGTGCGCAGGAAGAGCCAGCCGCCCGAACGGGCTGTGCTGCGGATGCCGTCGCCGTGGGCGCGCAGCGAGGCGTTGTGACGCGCAGCCAGGCGGCGCACGACCAGCACATAGGCGGCGACCATGCCCCATTGCGCGGCGACCGTTCCGGCGGCTGAGCCCGCGATGCCCCAGCCGAAGCCGTAGATGAAGAGCAGATTGAGGAGCGCGTTGGCACCGAAACCCAGGCCCGCGATCCAGAGCGGCGTCACGGTGTCCTGCATTCCTCGCAGGAGGCCGGTCGCGGCGAACACGATCAGCATCGCCGGAAGGCCCCACATCGAGATCAGCAGATACGCCTCGGCCTGTTCGGCCACGCCCGGGGTCGCACCGAAGAGGGAGACCAGCCACGGCGTCGCCGCTGCTCCTGCGGCGGCGAGCACGGCGCCGAGCGCGAGGGCGAGCCACATGCCGTTGACGCCGACGGATACGGCTTCTCCTGGTTGGCCGGCACCGAAACGGCGGGCGACGGCGGGCGTCGTCGAATAGGCGAGGAACACCATCAGTCCGACGATCGTCTGCAGCACGGCACCGGCGATGCCGAGGCCGGCGAGGGGAGTCGTGCCGAGGTGGCCGATCAGCGCGGCGTCGACGATGAGGAACGCGGGTTCCGCGACGAGCGCCCCCAGCGCCGGCACGGCGAGACGCAGGATCTCGCGGTTCAGGGTCGGGCGCTGGTTCACGATCCGAGCCTAGGGGAGGGCGCCGACATGGCCTCGGCGACTCCACGCAGACGTACCCTGGAGGTCAGTCGGAGGTGCAGCATGACCGATCCACGCGAAGCCGCCGCCCGCTATCGGGCGCGCCAGAGGGGCGAGACGGATGCCGAAGAGGGCACGGCCCCTGGTATCGGAGCGTCCGTCGATCGTGCCGCGTTCATCGAGAGCGCGATCCTGTTGGCGATCCGGCGCGGGGACTTCGACGACCTTCCCGGCGCCGGTAAGCCGATCGAGGGTCTCGGCACGCATCACGATCCGGACTGGTGGATCAGGCGGAAGATCGAGACCGAGAACCTCACCGGCCTCGGGCCGCCCGCCCTGCTGCTGAGGGTCGAGGACAGGGAACTCGACGACCAGCTCGATCAGCTCGCCCGGGAGAGCGACGTTCGCGCGGTGCTCGAGGACTTCAACCGCCGCGTGATCGAGGCGCGACGGCAGCTGCTGGGTGGACCGCCCGTGGTGACATCGCCCCGGGACGTCGAGGCCGAGGTCGCGGCATGGGCGGAGCGACGCGCGGCGGCTCGCCCCGCCGAGCCCGGGTCTCGACCCCAGCCGGAGCGCCGCTCGTGGTTCGGACGCCGCCGTCGGATTCCCTGATCACGGCATCCGTGCCCGCGGGACGGCATCCGGACCGTGCGACGGCATCCGGATCCGCACCGCGTTCCCTCGCGTGACGGCATGCGCGGACCGATCCACATCGATGTCGGAGGGGCGATCTAGGCTGTTCGCATGACAGACGTCCTTCCCTCCGGCCTGGCCACCTCCGAGTTCAGCTCCGACGTCCGCCCGCAGGACGACCTCTACCGGCACGTCAACGGCGCGTGGTTCGCGCGCACCGAGATCCCCGACGACAAGGCGCGGTGGGGTGCGTTCCACCTGCTGGCCGAGCAGGCGGAGAAAGACGTCAGGGCGATCATCGAGGAGTCGCAGGATGCCGAGCCCGGCACCCTCGCGCGCAAGATCGGAGACTTGTTCGCGAGCTTCATGGACACCGAGCGGATCACCGCGAACGGAGTCGCCCCGCTGACCGCCACGCTCGACGAGGTCGATGCGATCGACAGCGTGCCGGCGTTCCTCCGCGCGATCGGCGGATACGACCGCGACGGCCGTGCCGCGGTCATCGGCCTCTACGTCGACGGCGACCCCGGCGACCCCGAGCGCTACCTGCCCGTGCTCGTGCAGGCGGGGCTCTCGCTGCCCGACGAGAGCTACTACCGCCTCGACACCTTCGCCGACACCCGTGCGGCCTATCGTGCGCATCTCGAGCGTCTGCTCGGTCTGGCCGGAGTGGCGGAGGCCGCCGCGACCGCCGACCGCGCGATCGCGCTCGAGACCGAGCTCGCCGGCTACCACTGGGACAACGTCCGCAGCCGCGACGCGGTCGAGACCTACAACCTGAAGACCTGGGACGAGCTCCAGACGCTCGCCGGAGTCGACCTCGCCCCGTGGCGTGAGGCGGTCACGCCGTCGAACCCGTCCGCGTTCGACGAGGTCGTCGTGGCGCAGCCGAGCTTCTTCGAGGGGCTCGGGTCGCTCCTGACGGAGGAGCGCCTCGACGACTGGAAGGCGTGGCTGCGTGCGAAGGTCGTGCACTCTGCCGCGCCCTACTTGACCGACGATCTCGTCCTCGAGAACTTCTCGTTCTACGGCACCGAGCTCACGGGGGTGCCGAGCATCCGCGAACGCTGGAAGCGCGGCGTCTCGGTCACAGAGGGCGCTCTCGGCGAGGCGATCGGCAAGGTCTACGTCGAACGCCACTACCCGCCGACGGCGAAGGCCGCCATGGACGAGCTGGTCGCGAACCTCATCGAGGCGTACCGTCGCAGCATCACGGATCTCGAGTGGATGACCCCCGAGACCCGTGAACGCGCACTCGCCAAGCTCGACGCCTTCACTCCCAAGATCGGCCACCCCGAGGTGTGGCGCGACTACTCGTCGCTCGAGATCGACCGCGCCGACCTGCTCGGCAATATCCGCCGCGCGGCGGTCTTCGAGCACGACCGCAACATCGACAAGGTCGGCAAGCCCATCGACCGCGACGAGTGGCACATGCCCCCGCAGATGGTGAACGCGTACTACAACCCCTCTATGAACGAGATCGTGTTCCCCGCGGCGATCCTGCAGTACCCGTTCTTCGACGCCTCGCGAGACGCGGCGGCGAACTACGGTGGCATCGGCGCGGTCATCGGCCACGAGATCGGCCACGGGTTCGACGACCAGGGCAGCCGTTACGACGGTGCGGGCAAGCTCGAGGACTGGTGGACGGATGCCGACCGCGCGGCCTTCGAGGAGCGCACGAAGGTGCTCATCGAGCAGTACGACGCGCTCGTCCCCGAGGGCCTCGACGCCGAGCATCACGTCAACGGCGCGCTGACGATCGGCGAGAACATCGGCGACCTGGGCGGCCTGGGCATCGCGCTCAAGGCCTACGAGCTGTCGCTCGGTGGCGCCGAGGCCCCCGTGATCGACGGTTACACCGGCGTGCAGCGCCTGCTGCTCTCGTGGGCGCAGGTTTGGCAGCAGAAGAGCCGCGAGGCCGAGACCCTGCGACTGCTGACCATCGACCCGCATTCGCCGACCGAGTTCCGCTGCAACCAGATCGTGCGCAACATCGATGCCTTCTACGAGGCGTTCGGCGTCACCGAGGCCGATGCGCTGTGGCTGCCGCAGGAGTCCCGCGTCACCATCTGGTGAGCTCGTCTCGCGGGCGCGCCGAGCGCCCGCGAGACCGTCGTGTGACCATCAGATGACGAATCTCCGGACCCATGAGGGATCCACAACTCCGGGGGTTACGATGTCTGTGCCATGAGGGGGGACCCTGTGGCATCCCCCCTTCATCCACCCCCTCTCGAAGGATCATGCGTGGGCGCTCCTGAGCCTGTCGACGGCTACCGCAAGTCGGCGTCGGCATCCGTAGATCTGCGTCGTTCGCAGCGCACCGGGCGACGCGTGCCGCGCCGCGCCGCAGCCGGACGCCGCTCGTTCACGTCGACGCTCAAGGCACTCGAGACGCTCGCCGATGCCGGCGCGCAGGTCTCGGTGCACGTCGTCGACCTCGACAACCACGTACATGTCCTCGCCGGTGACGACCACCTCACGCTGCCGGTCGGCGGCCTCGGGGTCGTGCCGCTGCTCATCGAGGTCGCCGCCGCGTTCGACGACGGTTCACTGGATCCGCTCGAGATCGTGGACCGTTCCACGATCGACCCCGTCTCGACCTCGGGGCTCTGGCGTCACCTGCACGCGCCGGCTCTGCCGCTCGAAGACCTCGCCGTCCTCGCGGCGACCGCGGGCGATCCGATCGCCGTCAATGCGCTGCTGCAGCGGATCGGCCACGACAAAGTGCGTGCCCGCATCGACTCGCTGGGTCTGCGTCGCACCGCCCTGCTCGACCGGTTCCGCGACAGCCGGGGTCCCGACGACGCCCCGCACGTGTCTGTGGGCTCGTCGCGGGAGTTCGCCGGCCTCTTCTCGGCCCTCGTCAACTCGCAGGTCGTCGATGCCGCGGTCAGCGCGCAGGTCTCGGAATGGCTGAGCCTCAACCAGGACCTCAGCCTCGTCGCCGCCGCCACCGGACTCGACCCCTTCGCCCACGACCACGACGCGCACGGTCTGCTGTTCATCAACAAGACCGGCCGAGATCGCGGTGTCCGGGCCGAGGCGGGTGTGCTCGCCGGGCCGCGCGCCGGTGTCGCCTACTCGCTCATCGTGTGCTTCGACGACCTCTCGATCGCACATCGGCTTCGGGCGCATGACGTGTTCCGGGTGCTCGGGGTCGAGCTCATGGAGTACACGCACTGAAAAAGCGCACTGGCCCAGCGCGGTAAGGTCGTGCGCATGCCGCAGCCCGACTGGACCCCGCACCGCCGTGACGACGGCGAGCTGCTCGGATGGATCCGCCCCGATGGCGACGCCTGGGTGCCCGTCGACGTCCTCGGTCGCCCCCTTGGTGCTCCCGGCGAGTGGCTCGACGCGGAAGCCGTGCTCGAGTCGCACGGCATCGCCTGGCTCGCCGATCCGTGGATGCTCGAGGGAGAAGGCGAGCGCCCCCTGCGAGTGCGCATCCTCGAGGTGACGCCCGACGACACCGGCATCCCCGGTCGCATCGTCGTCAAGGTCGACGATTTCGGGGACATGACCCGTCCGGCGACCGACCGTTACACGCTGCCGTGGCCCGTTCCTGCCCGCCTGCGGCTGCCGACGGACGGCGACCCCGACCCGCGCGAGATCGGTCGCTGACGGGACCGACGCTCGATCCGGTCGTTCAGTTCGGGAGCGACGGATGCTGCTCCGCGGCGCGCTGCTTCGGGATGAACAGCGACAGCACGAGGGCGATGATGCCCGCCCCGATCGCCAGCCAGAAGCACAGTTCGAACGCTCCGCGAGTCGGCACCGCGATGTCGCCGATCTTCACGCTCATCGAGGCGAGGATGCCGCCCATCACGGCCGATGCACTCGAGGTGCCGACGGAGCGGAACAGCGCGTTCAGCCCGTTCGAGGCCCCGGTCTCGTGCGCCGGGACCGAACGCATGATGATCATCGGCATCGCGGCGAAGGTGAACCCGATGCCCACGCCGATCATGATGTTGCCGACGAGCAGATGCCAGACCTCGGTCGACCACAGCAGCACGAACACGTAGGCGAGCACGATCGCCGCTGCGCCGACGGTGAAGAGCGGGCGAGGGCCCACGGTGCGCTCGAGCCAGCCCGAGAGCGGTGAGATCACCATCATGACGAGGCCCGCGGGCATGACCACGAGAGCCGCCGAGATCATGTCGAGACCGAAGCCGGATCCACCGGCGACCGGCATCTCGAGCATCTGCGGGAAGGTCACGTTCGAGGCGAAGAGCGCGAAGCCCATGCCGATCGCAGCGATGTTCGTGAACAGGACCGCGGGGCGCGCGGCGACGCGCAGATCGAGCAGCGGGTCCTTCGTGCGCAGCTGATACCGGCCCCAGACGAGCAGCACCGCGATGCCGCCGATGATGCAGGCGAGGGTGGGCGTCGAGGTCCAGCCCCATTCGGCGCCGCGCGACACGAAGAGCAGGATGCCGGTCAGGCCGATGGCGAGTCCGATCGCGCCGACGACGTCGAGGCGGCCGGGGAAGCGCAGCACATCCTCCGGCACGATCAGCGCGATGAGCACGAGCCCGATCACGCCGAGTCCGGCGGCGAGCCAGAACAGCGCGTGCCAGTCGGCGTTCATCGCGAGGTACGCGGCGATCGGCATGCCCAATGCGCCGCCGACGCCCATGGTGGCGCTCATCAGTGCGACCGCCGTACCGAGACGTTCGGGTGGAAGCACATCGCGCATGATGGCGATGCCGAGGGGGACGACGCCGGTCACCGCGCCCTGCAGCGCGCGGCCGATGATGACGCCGACGATCGAGCCGGAGAGCGCGGCGATCAGGGAACCGACGATGAGCAGGGCGAGCAGCACCATGGCGACGCGGCGCTTGCCGTACATGTCTCCGAGGCGCCCCGAGATCGGGGTGGCGACCGCAGCGACGAGCAGTGTGATCGTCACGACCCAGCTGGTGTCCTCGCGCGAGGAGTTCAGCAGAGCAGGCAGCTCGGCCTGCAGCGGGACGACCAAGGTGAACATGAACGACGAGCAGAGCCCGGCGAATGCCAGGACCGCGACGACCGCCCATCGGGGTGCGGATCGGGAGAGTCGTCTTCTGGCTTTGTCGTCGTTCGCACCCACCGACTCAGGCTATCGGCAGCCACGGACACCGGGGCCGACGCCGGTATCGGGATCAACGGGGCAGCACGTAGTCGCCGGTCTCGCCCGGGTTGACCGCGATCTCCCATCGGAAGCCGTCTGGATCGACGAAGTAGCCCGAGTATCCGCCCCATACCCGCTGCTGACCGGGTGAGACGCGAGCGCCGATCTCTGCGGCCTCGGCGAGCACCGCATCGACCTCGGCGGGCGTCGCGAGGTTGTGCGCGAGGGTGATCGGGGCGACGCCGGATGCCGGTGCCTCGCCGATCTCGGCAGTGAAGCCCTCGATCGACCAGAGCGACAGGATGAGACGGTCGCCGACGGGCAGCATGAGCACATCGTCGCCGGCGAAGATCGGTTCCCACCCGAGCCCGTCGACGTAGAACGCGCGACTGCGCGCGAGATCGGCCACGGCGAGGGTGATGAAGCTGACGCGCTGTTCCATGCCTTCGAGTGTGGCACCGGCATCCGACATCCGCCCTCTCACCGGCATCCGCCCTCGACATTCCCCACCGATAGAATGGGACGGCCCGTGATCTCGGGCAATCTCCCGCACCCGACCATTGGAGCCACCGTGGCCGAACAGTCCCGTCTAGACAAGGTCATCGCCCTCGCCCGCCACCGCGGGTTCGTGTTCCAAGCGGGTGAGATCTACGGCGGTTCCAGGTCGGCATGGGACTACGGACCCCTCGGTACCGAGCTCAAGGAGAACATCCGTCGTCAGTGGTGGCAGACCTTCGTGCGCGGGCGCGGCGACATGGTCGGCCTCGACTCGAGCATCATCCTCCCCAAGCGCGTGTGGGAGGCGTCCGGCCACGTGGCCACCTTCACAGACCCGCTCGTCGAGTGCCTGCAGTGCCACAAGCGCCACCGTGAGGACCACCTGATCGAGGCGTACGAGGCGAAGAAGGGCCGACTGCCCGAGAACGGACTCGCCGACATCGTCTGCCCCGACTGCGGCACGCGCGGCAAGTGGACCGAGCCGAAGTCGTTCTCCGGCCTGGTGAAGACCTACCTCGGCGTCGTCGACGACGAGTCGGGGCTGTATTACCTGCGCCCGGAGACCGCGCAGGGCATCTTCGTGAACTTCTCGAACGTGCTCACCGCCTCGCGCAAGAAGCCGCCGTTCGGCATCGGCCAGGTCGGCAAGGCGTTCCGCAACGAGATCACGCCCGGCAACTTCATCTTCCGCACGCGCGAGTTCGAGCAGATGGAGATCGAGTTCTTCACTCCGCCCGCCGAGGCGCAGCAGTGGTTCGAACACTGGGTCGAGGCCTGCTGGGACTGGTTCATCGACCTGGGTATCGACGCCGAGAACCTGCGTCGCTTCGACGTTCCCGAAGAGGATCGCGCGCACTACTCGGCCGGCACGATCGATGTCGAGTACCGGTTCGGGTTCCAGGGCAAGGAGTGGGGCGAGCTCATGGGCGTCGCCAACCGCACCGACTACGACCTGTCCAGCCACAGCGAGGCCTCGGGCACGTCCTTGTCGTACTTCGACCAGGCCTCGGGCGAGCGGTACACGCCGTACGTGATCGAGCCGTCGTTCGGTCTCACCCGCGCCATGATGGCGTTCCTCGTCGACGCGTACATCGAGGAGGAGGTGCCGAACGCGAAGGGCGGCACCGACGTGCGCACCGTGCTCAAGCTCGACCCGCGCCTGGCGCCGGTCAAGGTCGCCGTGCTGCCGCTGAGCCGCAACGAGAACCTGTCGCCGCTCGCCCGCGAGGTGGCCGACACCCTGCGCGGCTCGTGGGCGATCGACTTCGACGACGCCGGCGCGATCGGCCGACGCTACCGCCGCCAGGACGAGATCGGCACGCCGTTCTGCGTCACGGTCGACTTCGATTCGCTCGACGACCGCGCCGTCACCGTGCGCGACCGCGACACGATGGCTCAGGAGCGCGTCTCGATCGATGAGCTCGAGCAGTACCTCGCGGAGCGCCTCAAGGGCGCCTGAGCACTCTCGCTCACTCTGCCTTCTGGCCGACGCCCCCGCTCGGCTACGACGCCCCCGCTGATTCACGTGTGTGATGTCTCAGGACTTCGGTGACGTTTGTGGATCAGGACTTCGGTGACGGTTGATGTCTCAGGACATCGGTGACGGTCGGGTTTGAGTGGCCATGAATCCTCGTGGTTGGCCGTTGCCGACGGCGGTGATTCCGGGGGCGGGGCGTGGGTAGGAGATGATCTGGGTG